>NHFK01000025.1 GCA_002171375.1 Alphaproteobacteria bacterium TMED109 | reverse complement strand
CTATAACAGCATCATTTGATAATAAAAATTTGTACTACGCTGATACTTACAAAAAATTAATTTATAAAACATCTTTATATAAGAACAAACCTTATATAAAAAATGCTAATATTTTTGTAGATAATTCTAATGTATCTGGCTTTCCTGATGGCTCTACAGTGGACAGCAATAACACTCTATGGAATGCAGAATGGAATGGAGGGCAAGTTGCTCAATATGATAAGAATGGAAAAATAATAAGTAAAATAAAGACTCCAATGAAAAAACCTACATGCGTTGCATTTGGAGGTCCAAATATGAATAAGCTATTTATTACTTCCGCAAAAGATATAAATTCTAATGAAGATGATACTTCTGGGAAAACTATCTGCATCCAAATGAATGTAAAAGGACAATTATCGAATAGATATATTCTTAATTTATGAAGTAAATATTAAATTTATTAGATGACTTTTATAAAATAGGTGCCAAGTATGAGTCATTATTACAATCAAAGTGATTATAAAAATTATAAAAAAAGCCATTCCAGGAATAGCTAGAGGTTTTATTTTAAGTTTATTTTTCATTTTTTAATTATTTATAAGTAAAATAAAGAAAATATATTTCTATTATGAAGATTATATGAAGTCAGAAATTTATTTAAAATATATAAAAAGTAAAAGTATTTCCAAAAATAGACTATGAACCCTATATTCTTATATATGATAGGATTGATGCGCTATATTTTTTTTTCTTTTGTATGCTATTTTTTATACTTACTTACTTATAGTGGTATTATATTAGCTGAAAAAATAGATTTAATAGAGAGTGAAGATATAACTATAATTGCTTTTGGTTCTTGCAATGATCAATCTTTATCACAAAATTTTTGGAATAACATACAAGCTTATAAGCCTGATGTTTTTCTTCAAATTGGAGATAATGTTTATGCTAAAAATAAAAATTTAATTAGCTTAATTGATGCCTATAAAGATCTTAAAAATAATATTTATTATCAAAATTTTTCTTTAAATACTGAGATTATAGGAATATGGGATGATCATGATTACGGGAAGAATGATGGTGGAAAAAACTATAAGGATAAATACGAATCTAAAAATATATTTTTAAATTTTTTTGAAATAAACAAAAACGATGAACGTTATTTTCGTGAAGGTCTATATAAAGAATATATTTTAAATGATAAAAATAAATATATACAAATAATTATTCTAGATACACGTTTTTTCAAATCTGATTTTAAAGCTACAAACAAAATAAATACTAAAGGTAAAGAAAGATATATTCCTGACTTCAGTGAAGATAAAACTATTCTTGGAAATAAACAATGGGAATGGTTTGAAGAACAATTGAAGAAAAAAGTTGATTTAAGAATTATTGTTTCTTCTTTTCAAGTTTTACCAAAAGACCATGGTTGGGAAAAATGGGGAAATTTTCCTTTAGAACAAAGAAAATTATATTCTTTAATTAATAATACTAACCACCCTTATACTTTAATAATTTCTGGAGATAGACATGTTGGGGCTCTATATAAAAAAGAGTTGAGTAATAATATTAATATTTATGAACTAACGTCTAGCTCTTTAAATAAACCTTTAAAATTTAAAGTTGAAGAACAAGATAGTATGCAGATAGGAGATTTAGTTGTTTCGGAAAACTTTGGCTTGATATCAATTGATTGGGCTCAAAGTATAATATCTTTGCAATTGAAATCTCCTTATTCAACAAAAACAAATTCCTTGTTGAGGAAAGATATATTATTTAATAATTAAATATTAAGGGATATAATAATGAAAACNATAAAGCCCAAAAATAAAATTTCTGATTTTGAATTATTAGTAACTAAATCTATATCTAGGAGAAACTTATTAAAAAGCGGAATATCTTTTGGGTTATCAAGTTTTATATTAGGTACAGCGTCTAAATCTGTTCTAGCAGATAATAAAAAAACTAGCTTTGACTTTAATCAAGTAAAATCTAATACACTAGATACAGTGACTTTACCAGATAACTATACGTGGCAAACAGTTATTAGGTGGGGAGACCCNATGTGGTCTGAAGGAGAGGAATTTAATAATTTTTCTCGAGGTAATGCTAATTCTCAAAAATTATCTTTTGGAGATAATAATGATGGAATGCACCTATTTAATCATAATGGNCATAATATATTAGTGGTTAATAATGAATATACTAATCAAAAAATTATTTATGGGAACAGAGATAGTAAAAGCGCAGAAAATATAGATGATATTAATAAAGGTAAAGCTGCACATGGTATAAGTATAGTAGAACTTTCATTTAACAAAAAATGGGAGGTTGTAAAGGATTCTGCTTTTAATAGAAGAATTACTGCGGATACTCCTATGGAACTATCTGGATATGCAAGAGGACATGATCTATTAAAAACATCTTTTGATAAAAATGGAACAAAATGTCTAGGTACATGGAATAACTGTGGTAATGGGAAGACTCCTTGGGGAACCTATCTTGCTTGTGAAGAAAATTTTAATGGATATTTTGCAAGTAATGACAAAAAAATAAAGTTATCTAATGAATTTATCAGATATGGAATAAGTGCAAATGATTGGGGATATAATTGGGCTAATTACGATGAGCGTTTTGATATATCTCTTCATCCTAATGAACCTAATAGATTTGGATATATTGTTGAAATAGATCCTCTTAACCCNAATAGCATTCCAAAAAAATTAACTAGTTTAGGACGCTTTAAACATGAAAATGCAGAGCTTGTAATTAATAAAGATGGTAGGGTANTTGTTTATATGGGTGATGATGAGAGNGGAGAGTTTTTATATAAATTTGTNTCAGAAAATGAATATAAGAAAGATGGAGATAATAGAAACTTATTAAATAATGGAAAATTATTTGTAGCTAAATTTCATGACCATAATAGAGGAGAATGGATTGAACTAAATCCAAAAACAACTGGTTTTAAAACACAGGCAGAAATATGTATTTATACAAGAATTGCAGCATCAAATGTAGGTGCAACAACAATGGATCGTCCTGAATGGGTGGCTTCAAACCCTAATAAGGTAGAAGTTTATTGTTCTTTAACAAATAATAGAAATAGAGGTATTGAACCTAATAAGGGTGGTGACCCTACACCTTTATTTGGTCCAAATATAAGAAAAAATAATATATATGGACAGATTATTAAATGGAATCCAAATAATAATGATCACTGTTCTAATTTATTTGAATGGAGTTTATTTGCTATGGCNGGAAACCCTGTAATNNATAATAATAATTATGCCGGCACAGAAAATATAGATAAAGATAATATGTTCAACTCTCCAGATGGGCTAGGCTTTAATAAAGAAGGAGTNTTACTNATACAAACAGATGGNAGATATTCCAATGAAGGAGAATATATTGGAATGGGTAATAATCAAATGTTATGTGGCAATCCTATAACNGGAGAAATAAAAAGATTTTTAGTAGGGCCAAAAGAATGTGAAGTAACTGGTATGACATGGAGCAAAGATAACAAAACATTATTTGTAGGTTTGCAACATCCAGGAGAGAGGGGAAATAGTCATTTTCCTGGAGGAAAAAATTCAGTACCAAGATCATCTGTAATAGCAATTANNAAAAAAGATGGTTCTAAAATAACATTCATATCTTGATATTATATTTTTAATAGTTATTTTTTATTATTTAATCACCTTTATTAAGGAACATTATGGTCAGATTCATTTTTATTATATATCTAGTTCTAATAAAACAGAGTATAGGAGAAGAAGTTTTGTTTGAAAACTTTATTAAAAACCCTGAAAAAAAATGGGAGTTTATAAGTGACCAAGTTATGGGTGGCGAATCTTATGGAAAAATGCAATTTATCAAAGAAGATGACAAAAGCTTTGCACGAATGACAGGAATAGTTAGTTTAGAAAATAATGGTGGTTTTATTCANATAAGAAAGAAGTTAGAATATTCTTTATCTAAAGATAGTAAAGCCATAAAAATAGAAGTAAGAGGTAATAATCAAGAATATTATATTCATATTAGAACTAGTGGAACTATTTTACCTTGGCAATATTATCAGGCTCCATTTTTAGCTACTGATGCATGGGCAATACAAAATATAAAACTTGAAGAATTTAAAAGGTCAGGAATTATGCTAGCAAAAAAAATAAACCCTAAGAATATAAAATCTATAGCTATAGTTGCTTATGGAAAAGAATATGAAGCCTTTGTTGAAGTTAATAATATAATTATTGATTAATTANTTCTAGAAAACTANTNCCATANTTTTTAAGTTTACTTGGCCCAACNCCATTNATTTTAATCATNTCTTGTNAATTTTTTGGTTTCATTTTTGCCATTTCTATAAGNCTTGNATCTGTAAAAATTACAAATGCTGGAATAGATTTTTCTCTTGCAATATNTAACCTTAGCTCTTTTAATGAGGTTAAAATTTTCAAATCATTATCNTCTATATTTGNANTTACTTTTATTTTATTATTCTTTGCACTTTTTGNNTCTTTTANTATTATTTCTTTATAATTAAAATATTTTTTGTCTTTTAAAATTTCAAGACCAGATTTTGTGATCTGTAAACAACCAAATTTTTTAATATTAATTATTAGATGTCCTGAAGAAATTAGTTGTCTAATAAATCCTTGCCAAAAATCTTTTTTATAATTTTCTCCTATACCAAAGGTTTTAATTTTATCATGTTTTTTTTCAATTATTTTGTCAGTTTTATTTCCTAATAAAATATTTATTATATGAATTGTTCCAAAAAATTGCCCAGTCCGATATATTGCAGAGAGAGCCATTTGTGCTAATTTTGTTCCATCAAGCATTTTAGGAGGAATTAAACAATTATCACAGTTATTGCAATCTTCTACCTTTTCATCAAAGTATGATAATAAAGATTTTTTTCTACATATAGGTGTCTCACAATAGGCTAATAGGCTATCAAGTCTTTTATTCTCTCTTAATTTATGTTGTATATCATCACCATCATTCTCTATGAAGCGGCGTCTTTGAAATAAATCATTAAGNCCATANAGTAATAAAGTCTCAGCCGGATTNCCGTCACGACCTGCTCTTCCAATTTCTTGATAATATGCTTCAATGCTAGAGGGTAGACTTAGGTGAGCAACAAACCTTACATTTGATTTATTTATNCCCATTCCAAATGCAATTGTAGCTACTATAATTACACCTCTATCATTCATAAAAATTTCTTGATTTAATTTACGTGTATTACTATCTTGGCCTGCATGATAAGGTATTGCATTATAATTATTTTTATTAAGGAATAAAGAGACATCTTCAGTTTGTTTTCTTGATAGGCAATATATAATACCTGACTCACCATTTTTATTTTCTAAAAATATAAGTATTTGTTTTTTCCAATCATCCTTTTGTTCTACAGCAAGACTTAGATTAGGCCTATCAAACCCTTGAATAAATACTTTTGAATTATAATTAGTAAGTTTTTTAACTATATCTTCTCTTGTGTTTTTATCAGCTGTAGCTGTAAAGCCAGCAATAATAGAATCCGGATATATTGTAGATAATTGAGATAGCTCTTCATATTGGGGTCTAAAACTAACACCCCATTTTGAAATACAATGAGCTTCATCAATAGCAAACATAGCAACATCAGTGTCACTAAGTTCATTTAAAGTTTTTTCACTCATCAAATTTTCAGGAGATAAATATAATATTTTTATTTTNCCTTTTTTAAAATTATCTAAGGTTTTTTTATTTAATTCTTCTGATATATGAGAATGAATTCTATCTGCAGCAACTCCGTTTTCTTTTAGAGATAAAATTTGATCGTCCATTAAAGCTACTAAAGGAGAAACTACAATTGTACCTCTAGAAAATATTAATGCAGGAATTTGATAGCANAATGACTTGCCGGCTCCAGTAGGCATTACAGCAAGTACATTATTTTTATCGAGTAAATTGTTAATAATTTCTTCCTGTCCAGAACGGAAAGAGTTATATCCAAATACATCATTAAGTATTTGTAGAGCTTGCATTATATATCCATATTATTAAAGTTTCTATATTACTATAATTTTAGTTGTTAATCATTACAAACATAATCATCTTTATTTAAATATCTTGCTATTAAATTATGCATGTGATATCGCCCCTTATAATTTTTATTTTATTTCATTTATCTTATTAAGCTCAAAATAAGCGTCTTATAGATTATTTGGATTCTTAAAACTGAAAGTATAACTCTATGGATTTCAATGAATTAGGTTTAACAGGTCCGATTCTCAAAGCAATTGCTTCTGAAAATTATGACAAACCAACTCCTATTCAAAATGCTGTCATTCCAAAATTTTTAAATAATCATGATATAGTTGGAATAGCTCAAACAGGTACTGGAAAAACAGCTGCATTTGTATTGCCTATATTGGAAAGGTTGATAAAGAAAAATAAAAAAAATCNACCTAAATCATTTCCTGTNCTTATATTAGTTCCCACNCGAGAGCTAGCAATGCAAATTATTGATAAAATTAGAACTTATGGAAAAATTATTAGGCCGAAAGCTGTTTTAATAGTAGGAGGTGCTAAACCTGGACCTCANATAAAGTCACTGAAGGATGGAGCNGATATTGTAGTTGCTACTCCAGGCAGATTATTAGATCATGTAAAATCTAAAGTTGCATATTTAAATAATACAAATACTGTAATTTTAGATGAAGCNGATCAAATGTTAGATTTAGGGTTTATGCCAAGCNTAAANTTAATTATGTCTAATATTTCAAAATCAAAGCAAGCAGTACTTTTATCTGCAACAATGCCCAAAGCAGTTAGAAGTCTTGCAAATGAATTTTTAAACAACCCTGAAGAAGTAAACGTTGCACCTACTGCGAGACCAATAGAGTTAATTGATCAAAGAGTTTTTATAGTTAAGAGAGAAGCAAAACTTAAATTTCTTAAAGATATATTTGATAATCATAACATTTATAGGTCTATAGTCTTTGTCAGAACTAAGATAGGTGCAAATAAATTAGCAACTAAATTAAAAACATCAGGAATAGATGTAGATGCAATTCATGGTGATAAAAGTCAAAGTCAAAGAACTAGAACATTAAAAAATTTTAGAATTGGAAAATTAAATATTTTAATAGCTACAGATATAGCTGCAAGAGGAATAGATGTGGATGATATTTCTCATATTATAAATTATGACATGCCAAACGAATCTGAAATTTATATTCACCGAATAGGAAGAACAGCGAGAGCTGGGAAAAGTGGTATAGCAATCTCTTTGTGTGATGTATCTGAAAAAAGAAAGCTTAAATCGATTGAAAAATTGATTGGATATTCTTTGTATGCAAAGGTATTAAATTCATCAGAAACTTTGATACTTGGTAACACTAATAAAAATTCTTCTTTAAAAGATAAAATTAATACTAAAAATGAATTAAATAGTAATAAAGTAGTTAAGAGTACAAAAAAAAGAAATTCAGCTAAACTTTTTAGTAAGAAAGCAAAAAAACGTTTTGCAGAAAAGAGAAAAAAAAGAATACAACAAGATAATCATCAATCTATAGAGAAACTAAGTACAAAAACAAATAAACGTAAAGATAAAAAATCAAAAAATAATAGTGTAAAAAATAGTAATTTAACTTTTAAAAAGAAGTCTAATAAAAGAAAATTTTCACTTAATTTAGATGATGCTTTTCATGGTAAAGCTCATAATTAAATTTATAAATATTTTATTATTTTAATATAAATCCTTGATAATTATTTTTAGAAACTTCATCACATTTTTCAACATATTTTGAATACCCTCCCACATAAGGCATAAAGTTTTTAGCCTTTCCTTTTATATTAGCACCAATATACCATGAGCTACAGGAAGAACGAACATGATCTATAGACACTTCTTGGTTGTGTTTATACCATTCATTTTCTGCTTTCAAAGATGCTTCTATAAAATTTTTATTATTATTTTTCATGTATTCAATACAATCAAATATCCAGTTAACATGCTGTTCGATAGAAACTATCATATTTGTCAAAACTGATGGGCTTCCTGGACCTGAAATAGTAAATAAATTTGGAAAACCTGAAGACGCTAAACCTAGATAATTTTTAGGACCTTCAGACCATTTATTTTTTAATTTAATATTATTTTTTCCTTCAATATCAATATTAAATAAGGTTCCCGTCATAGCATCAAATCCTGTTGCTAAGATAATTATATCAAGTTCATAATGATTTTTAGAAGTGTTTATTCCTTTTGCATAAAATTCTTCAAGAGGAGTTGTTTTAAGGTCAACAAGCGAAATATTAGGCTTATTATATGATTCATAGTAATTGCTATCTACAGCTAACCTCTTACAGCCTATGGGGTAATCTGGTGTTAATAGCTTAGCAACATGTGAATCTTTTACTAAAGATTTTATTTTGTTCCTTACAAATTTAGCAGCTGTTTCATTAGCTTCTCTATCAAAGTTTAAGTCTTCAAAAGCTGCAATAAAGGGAACTCCACCTTTATTCCACCTATCTTCAAATACTGTTTCTCTTCTTTCTTTAGAAACATTTAATGCAGACTGATGATTAATAGGCAAAGCCATTGCGGCTACTGAATTTTGTGCTTTTAATCTAAAATTTGAATAATTATATTTAACTTCTTCTATAAATAAATCATTATCATATCCTACAGGTTCTCTCATATATTTTTTAGTTTTACCTTTTAAGTATTTAAGAGGTTTATTTCTTGCTGGAACTGTATAATGGGGAGTTCTTTGGAAAACATAAAGATGTTCGACTTCATTTATAATCTCTGGAATACATTGAATTGCTGAGGATCCAGTTCCTATTATACCTACTTTTTTATTTTTAAGATTAATATGATGATGAGGCCAATTACCTGTATGATAAATTTCTCCTTTAAAGCTTTCTATATTTTTAAACTTGGGTTTATTTAAAGTAGAAAGGCAACCTGTTGCCATTATACAAAACTTTGTCTTAATTAATTGATTTGTATTATTTATTAATTCCCAATGATTTTTATCTGAATTAAATTTTGCTGACTTGATTTCAGAATTAAACTGAATATTTTCTCTTAATTTGAAACGATCTGCTACATGGTTTGCATATTTTAGTATTTCTGGCTGAGTGGCATATTTCTCTGTCCATTCCCACTCTTCTTGAAGCTCATTCGAAAATTGGTAGGAATATTGCATACTTTCAACATCACATCGTGCTCCTGGATATCTATTCCAATACCATGTTCCACCTACGTTCGAAGCTCGTTCTATTGCTATAACATTCAGCTTAGCTAATTTTGCTTTATATAAACTATATAGCCCTGCAAAACCTGCTCCAATAATTACTAAATCATAAATTTTTTTATTACTTATCATCCATTATCCAAATCATTTTACAAATGTATTATATTTTTTTATTACTCTCTATAATTATTTTAATAAAATATTTGATCTAATATAAAAATAACTCCGTAATTAATAGAAAAAGGAGTTTATAATGTTTAAAGAATCTTATGCTTTAGTAATGAGCCCAAATTCAAATCCTTTAAAAGGATTACCTAAAATGGTACGTTTTCAGTTAATGACAACTCTAGCATTCATGTGGTCATTTATATTCACCATGTGGATTGGATCAATGCAATTTTTTGGACCTTCAGCTATAGTCCATACTTTAGTACTTATAGGCGTATTTTTTACAGCAGAAATTTTTAAGAAAGCTAGAAACTAAATTATATACTAAACAATAGAAATACTTAGTTAATGTTCAAACTGCTAATATTATTAGTTTATTTAGTGCCCAATTTCTCTTATGCAGATAGTACAGTTGGTGAATCCCTTTTTAACAGAAACTGTGCTACATGTCATAAGAGAACGGCGCCTAATATAATTGGAACAAAATTGAATTCATCTACATTTTTAATGATAGTTAAAAATGGCAGAGCTGGTACTATGATGGGTTCATTTAAAAGTAAATTTTCAGACGATGAAATATTAAATATATATTCTTACTTATCAGGAAAATAATTATTTTTTCCACAGTGAATTTAAGTAACCTTTATCTTTATTCATATAATTATCAATGATAGAAAATCCTGTTTTAAATGCTATTTTCTCTATATCTTCTATTGAAAATTTAAATGAATATTCTAGATGTATTGGTTCAAATAGTTTAAATTTAAAACTTTTGTTTAATTTTTTTAAATGTATTTGCTGTTTTTCAGTAGAAATTAAGAAACTTTCCATAGCCCCTAATAATGGATTGTACTTCCCATAATGTATAAATGTTTTTAAATTAAAGTTACCTTGTAACTCATTATTAATTCTTTTTAACAAATTCAAGTTAAATTTTTTTGTAAGTTTGCTTGAGTCATTGTAAGCTTTATTAAGCTTCCTAATATCTTTTTTTAAGTCAAAGCCTGCAAATACATAACTATTATTTGATATGTTATTATATATTTTTTTCATAAATTTAATTGACTCAGATCTTTCAAAATTTCCTATATTTGAGCCTAAAAATAGAACTAATTGTCTATTTTGAGATATAGTTTTAACATAACGTAGACCTTCAAAATATTCACTTACTATTCCATTAATTTTAAGTCTATTACTTTCTTTGATCGTTTTATTTAATAATTCAAGTGCTTTTTTAGATATATCAATTGGATAATAGTTGACGATATAATTACATTTTAAAAAACCGTTAATGATAATTTTACTTTTACTTCCATCACCTGGACCAAGTTCAATTATATCTATTTCTTTTAACTTTAGTAAAGTTGGTAATTTAAATTTTATTTTATTTAATACTTCTATTTCATTTCTAGTAAGATAATAATCTGGGTGTTTTGTAATTTTTTGAAAAATTTTTGATCCCGTATCATCATAAAAATATTTAGAAGAAATAGCTTTATTTTTTAAGTTCAAGCCATTTTCAACGTCTATTGTAAAAGTATTAAGTTTAGATACTTTCTGTTTCTTTTTACTTTGTTCTAAATTAATTATTCTCATTGAACATCTCTAGCTAATCTAATTCCAGAAAACATCCACCTTTGATGAGGTTCGTAAAAGTTTCTATATGTATTTCTAATATGTTCTGAAGGTGTGGCTACACTGCCTCCTTTTAGTACAAATTGTCCACACATAAATTTTTCATTATATTCTTCTATTTCTTCATGAAAAGGCTTAAAACCAGGATATGATGAATAATGGCTCTTCGTCCACCACCATAGATTATTTACAGATAAATTTATATCACTAGCATGGTAAATACTTTTACTACTATTTAGGTTTTTATTTTTTGAGTTTATTGTTTTTAAAAATATTTCTGACTCTTCCTCGGTAGGTAAACGACTATCAGCCCACTTTGCATATGCAGAGGCTTCATAATAGCTTATATGGCATACTGGAGCATCTCCAATTAAAGAATATAAGCCATGTAAAGTGAATTCTTTTATAGTACCCTTATTATTGTAGTTCCAATATAGAGGGCAACTTATCTGATTAGAATTAACCCACTCCCAACCTTTACTTAACCAATATTGAGGTTTCTGATAACCTTTTTGTGCTATAAACTTTTTATAATCATTATTTGTTACGTATTGTTTATTAATTCTGAAAGGGTTAATATAGACTTTATGTTGAGGTTTTTCATTATCGTATGTAAACATCCTATTATCTGCACCGACTAAATATAGACCTTCATCAAAATACTGCCATTTTTCTAATTTACGCTTTATTTTAGGAATGTTATTTTTTGAAAAACTAATATTATTTAAATTTATATTTAATACAAATTTAATATCCATTAATATTAATTCTTGATGTTGTTCTTCGTGATTTATTCCTAATTGTATAAGAAAATTAATTTTTTTATTATTTTTATTGGAAGTAATAATTTTACTAATTTCTTTATTAATATAATTCCTATATTTTTTAATTTCTTGAACTGTTGGACGAGATAATTGACCTCTCAAGTTTTGTGTCCAATGATTACCGATTGATTTGTAATAAGAATTAAAAATAGTATTATACGTTTCGTTATATCTTTTTTTATTATTTTTAAATTTTAATAAAATAATTTCTTCGAAAAACCATGAAGTATGTCCTAAATGCCATTTAATAGGACTTACTTCTTCATTAGGTTGCACCACATAATCTTCTATCTCAAGGGATTTGCATAGAGAAAGCGTTTTTTTTCTGATACTAACAAACTTCTTAAGTAAATCACTATTTTTCATTATACTGTCTATTTATTCATTATTAATTATGATTAATACTATTTTAAACTATATCTAAGTATTTAAAAATAAATTATATAAGGTAATATAATTAATAAAGTACTATTTTATTAAATATTGGATATTTTTTTATGAATTTAAATTCTATAACCTTTGATAATAGCTACGCTCGTTTACCAAAAAAATTTTATGCTAATGTTAATCCTACGCCTGTAAAAAATCCTAATATTATTAAATTAAATACACAATTAGCAGATAATTTAGGAATAAAACTGAATAATATAGATCTTGAAAAGTTTTTTTCAGGTAATTCTTTATTAGAAGGCTCTCAACCTATTGCGATGGCTTATGCTGGTCATCAATTTGGTCATTGGGTTCCTCAATTAGGTGACGGTAGAGCTGTACTTTTAGGAGAAATAATAGATACAAATGGATGTAGAAGAGATATCCAACTTAAAGGATGTGGACCAACTCCATTTTCGAGAATGGGAGATGGACGCGCTTGGTTGGGTCCTATTTTAAGAGAGTATGTTTTAAGTGAAGCAATGGAAAATATGGGTGTTCCAACTACGCGAGCATTATCGGCAATATCAACTGGGGAAAGTGTATATAGAGAAAAAGAATTTCCTGGTGCAATTTTAACAAGAGTGGCTTTTAGTCATGTAAGAGTAGGAACATTTCAATATTTTTCTGCTAGGCAAGACCTAGAAGGTTTAAAAATTTTGGCTGACTATGTAATAAATAGACATTATCAGAATTGTGTTAACGATAAAAATCCTTATTTAAGTTTATTAAAAGAGGTTATTAAACGTCAAGCTCTTCTGGTTTCAAAATGGATGGGAATAGGATTTATTCATGGGGTATTGAATACAGACAATACATCTATATATGGAGAAACAATAGATTATGGACCGTGTGCATTTATGGATGAATATAGCTCTAATAAAGTATTTAGTTCAATTGATCAAACGGGACGATATGCATATAAAAACCAGCCAGAAATAGTAAAATGGAATTTAGCGTGTTTTGCTTCTTGTTTATTACCATTAATTGATGAAAATGAAAAACAAGCAATAAGTTTAGCGCAAAATGTAGTTGATGAATTTTCCGATTTATACAAATCTTATTGGATTAAAATTTTTAGAAATAAATTAGGGTTATCAAAAGTATATGAAAATGATCAAAAATTAATTGATAACTTATTAAATTTAATGGAGACAGATCAAACTGATTTTACTTTAACGTTTAGAGGTCTTAGTACTTTAGCTAATAGTAATAGTTTGGAGTTTAAAAAATATTTTTCAAATCAGAATAAAATAAATGAATGGATTAATAATTGGAGACATAGGATATCTCAAGAAGGTAAAGAAAAAAAAGATATTGCTAAATTAATTAATTCAATTAACCCTTCTTATATTCCAAGAAATCATCGAATAGAAGAAATAATAGATAAAGCATTAGAGGGTGATTATTCATATTTTGAATTACTAAATAAAGTTTTAAATAAACCGTACAATGACCAGAATGAATATAAAAATTTTCAAGTACCTCCTGATATAAATCAAATAGTTACTCAAACATTTTGTGGTACATAGTTTTATTTCATGATAAATTAAAGGCTCTAAAAATTAGGGGAATGATATTATGAAAAAAAATGGAATAAAAGATGCTTGGGATAAAGGTGAATCAATAGTAAATGGCTGGTCTTCAATAGCAAATACTTTTAGCTCTGAAATAATGGCTGCTTCTGGGTTTGATAGTATTACGCTCGATATGCAACACGGACTAGTAGGGTATCAAAAAGTTGTTGAAATGTTACAAGCTATATCCGCTTATAATATAACTCCTATGGTAAGAGTTCCTTGGAATGATCCTAGTATGGTCATGAAATGTTTAGATGCAGGTGCTTATGGTATAATTTGTCCAATGGTGAATACACAAGAAGAATGCGTAAAGTTTGTTTCCGCATGTAGGTACGCGCCAAGAGGAAATAGAAGCTTTGGACCTGTAAGGGCAAGAATTTACGCAGGGGATGATTATTTTCAGAATGCAAATGATACTTTACTTAACTTTGCAATGATTGAAACATCTGAAGCAGTTGATAATTTAGATAAAATATTATCTGTAGAAGAATTAGATGCTGTATATGTAGGTCCAAGTGATTTAGCTGTTACGATGGGGTATGTTCCATTCACTTATGAGAAAGAAGTAGAGGATTGTATAAAATATATAGCAGATACTTGTAAAAAATATAATATTAGAACTGGCATTCACTGTCCAGATGGCAAGACTGTTAAAGAACGTTTTAATATAGGATATGATTTAGGAACAATTTCTGCAGATGCAGCGCTTTTAACGCAAGCATCTAAAAGAGAGATTGCTGATGCAAAAAAATAATTATTTAAGAATAAATATTTTAAATGAATAAAAGTGAGCTTCCAGAAAAGATTTGTATTATCTGTAAAAGACCGTTCAAGTGGAGAAAAAAATGGAAATTAAATTGGAAGCAAGTAAAATATTGTTCAAAAAAATGTTCTAGTATGTCAAAAAAGTTAAAGGTTAATTAATATAGAAAATGAAATCTGAACTAAAAATGAATGGCGCAGAAAGTTTAGTAAGAACTCTTGTACATAATAAAGTAGATGTTTGTTTTTCCAACCCTGGAACATCTGAAATGCACTTTGTGGGAGCTTTAGATAAAGTTACTGGAATTAGATGTGTACTGGGTTTATTTGAAGGTGTTATTACAGGTGCTGCAGACGGATACTTTAGAATGAGTGGAAAGCCTGCTTCTACTTTATTACATTTAGGACCAGGTTTAGCTAATGGATTAGCTAGTATTCATAATGCTAAAAAAGCTAATTCAGGAATGGTTAATATAATTGGACAGCATACTTTACAACATCTGGAACTTGAATCCCCATTAACATCTGATATAGAAGCAATAGCGAAACCTATGTCGCATTGGGTCAAAACTTCCAAAAAATCTGAAGAATTATCTAAAGATGGTGCTGAAGCCATAGAGAATGCTAAAAAAGCACCTGGCCAAATATCTTCTCTTATTTTACCAGCTGATACGGCATGGGGAGAAGGAGGTGATATTGTTAAAGCTAAAGATTCTACTTATAGAACTAAAGTTGATAAAGAAACTATACAAAATATAGCTAAGTTTCTTTCTAATGGTAAGCATTCTACTCTTCTTTTAGGAGGAGGGGCGCTAACGGTAGAAGCGACTTTACTGGCTGGTAAAATCTCAAGAAAGACTGGATGTGGTATAATCACGGAAGCAGCTAATGCTCGTTTATCTAGAGGTGCAGGTAGATTAGATATGCTGAGGATACCTGGAGCAGGTGTAGTTGATAGAGCACTAGCTATGTTAGATAAAGCTGGACAATTAGTTTTAGTAGGTTCTAAGCCTCCTGTAGCATTTTTTGGTTATCCAGATAAACCAAGTTTATTATATAGGGAAGATACTCCCATAATGAGTTTAGCAGATGTAGATGAAGATATTCTGTCTGCTTTAACTGATCTTGCAGTTGAACTAGGTGCTATAAATGAATCTCCTAAATTCCTTGCAGAATATAAAAGGCCAGAAGTACCAAATGGAAATATTACTAAGGAAAAATTAGCGTTAGCTATAGGTAATAAACTTCCTGAAAATGCTATCGTAGTGGATGAATCCGTTACTACTGGAAGAGATTTTTTTCCTGCAACTTCTGGTGCACCACCTCATGATTGGTTAAATAATAGAGGAGGAGCTATAGGTTATGGTATGCCTGTTGCGATAGGAGCAGCAGTAGCATGTCCGGATAGAAAAGTAGTTTTATTAGAAGGTGATGGAAGTGGAATGTATACAGTTCAGTCTTTGTGGACTATGGCAAGAGAAAATTTAGATATTACTATATTAATATTTGCCAATCGTACTTATGAAATATTGAGAGGTGAGCTTACCAATGTTGGTGTTCAAAACCCAGGTCCAAGAGCAGTAGATATGCTAACGTTAGATAGGCCATATTTAGATTGGGTACATATAGCAAAAGGAATGGGCGTAGAAGCAATAAAAGTTAATGACTGCAAAAAACTTTTGGATGCATTAGATATTGGTATAAAAAAAAACGGACCATTTCTTATCGAAATTATTTTTTAATTGTAAAACTATTACTTCTCAAAAATTTATAAAATCTAGGAACAAATTTTTTACATATTTCTTGATCATTAGATATTATACCTGAACTATTAATATATTTTCCATTAGCTTTTTTATTTTTATTCATTAAGTCTAAATATTTATTTTTCATAAATATTATTTGTTCATCTATTTCTTCTTTAATTTTTCTCTGCTCTGTTTTTTGAAGCATAATTTTAGTAATAATGGCCCCTTCTTGAAGGTTTATGGAGGCTAACAGTATATTATTATTTGGCAATACTTCATTAATAGCTTGAAATAAACTGCTGCACTGTAAAGAGAAATGTGAAAGATACTTTAGTTTTCCTATTTCTGACTTTAAATTTTGTTGTTTATACAAATCTTTTAGTGAAATTATATCATCTTCGGAGTTAACATAATTTATATTAAAGATAAATATTGCTAAAACTAATATATTTATAAATTTAGTAATTTTCATTTATTTATTTTCACTTTAATTATAATTTGCTTTGGTTTTTTTTAAAATACAATTTAGCATAGAATTAGTCTATTTTTCTTAAATATTATTTGTAAATTTTCCTAAAGTATTATTAAACTAAATAACCTTATTTGTAATTATACCAAATTAAACTCATTTTTGGGGAGGAAAAGGAATTGAAAAAAGCATCTATAAATAGAAGAAAATTTGTAAAGGGTGTGAGTGCAGTAGGTGGATATACAATAGCTGCTCCATATGTAAAAACAGCACATTCAGCAGGAAAATTATTATTAGGAATATGGTCTCATTGGATACCTGGAGCGGATGATATGTTAAGACATATTCTTGTCAAATGGGGAGAGAAGAATGGAGTTGAAGTTAAGGTAGATTTTATCACTTCTATAGGGAATAAGTTACTTTTAACAGCACAAGCTGAATCTAGAGCAAAAACTGGTCACGATATATTTTCATTACCTACTTGGTTTGGAACTATGTTTAAGCACAGATTAGATCCAATTGATGATGTTGTGGAAGATATAATAAATAAACATGGACCTTTATTAGATTCAGCACGTTTTTATGCTCATTTAGATGGTCATTGGAGAGGAGCGCCAGCTCCTACAGGATCCTTTTTTGATTCTTTTGTTTCTCGTTTTGATTTGTTTAAAGAGCATGCAGGAATTGATCTAAAGGAAATGTTTCCAGCTAATGAAAATAGAAATGAAGAACTTATAAATAATTGGACGTATGATACATTTTTAATAGCGGCAGAAAAATTATATAAAGCTGGCAAACCTTTTGGAGCTACTATAGGAGCTACGCCAGATAGTCGTTGGTTAAGTTCTCTTTTTACAGCTTATGGTGCAGAACTAGTAAATAAAGATGGAGATATTTCAGTTGATTCTGATTCTGTACGAGAGGTATTGGAATATCTAAAAAAATTAACAGAATTTATGCCTAAGAGTGTATATGCATGGGACGATTCTAGCAATAATCGCTGGCTTATTTCAGGAGAAGGTTCAGTTATATCAAATCCAGCTAGTGCATGGGCTGTTGCAAAAAGAGATAATCCAAATGTAGCTAAAAATTTATGGCATCATGACGCCCCAAGAGGACCTAAAGGAAGGTTTAGGCCTGATAATTCGCAATATTGGGGTATATGGAGTTTTGCTCAAAATAAATCAGCTGCCAAGGATTTACTGAGATATGTTTCTGAAAAATCTGTTGTTGATGCTTGTGTTGAAGCTTCTCAAGGATATGATATTCCCTTAATTATTTCTCATTTTAAAGATAATAAAACATGGGTAGACGCTTCTCCTCCTGATGGAGTTCTTTATAATTATCCGATGAGGGGTGATGAAGTTCCAGTTGCACCTGGCTATCCTGCTCCTCCTGAAATAGCATCTCAAATCACAACACAATATATTATTGCTAATTTAGTCGCTAGGATAACTTCAAAGGGACAGTCTATCAAAAAAGGAATTAGATGGGCAGAAAATGAGCTAGAAGGTATTATGAGAGGATAATGAAAATAAATAATTTATTTATTTGGTTAAAGCAAAAACCCCGTATTGCATTTTTTATGTGTTTGCCACTAATTTTAATGGTTGCTTGTTTGATAATATATCCATTCTTTTATTCTATATTTTTGGCTACGTTAAATAAGGCTGAAACAAAATTTGTAGGTTTTGCTAATTTCTTGTTTTTATTCAAAAGAGAAACATTTTGGTTGGTAGTTCAGCAATCTATATTTTTTGCTTTAGTAGCAGTATTTTTTAAAGCTTTAATAGGTTTTATTGCAGCACATTCTATTAATGCAATACCTTCAAAAGGTCAAAGAAAATGGCGTGGAATGTTACTAATTCCATGGGTTATTCCTCCTGCTTTATCGACATTAGGTTGGTGGTGGCTTTTTGAGCCCACTTATAGTGCTTTAAATTGGCTGCTAGAAAAATTATCAATTGATGCAATACCATGGTTAAGTGAAACTTTTTGGGCAAGATTTTCAATTATTTTAGTTAATATATGGGTTGGAGCTCCCTTTTTTTTAATTATGTATCTAGCAGCTTTAAAGTCTATCCCAGAAGACTTATATGAAGCAGCTTCTATAGATGGAGCTAATTATTGGCAGAAATTATTTTTTATTACGCTTCCAATGATGAAAAATATAATTTCAATTACAATACTTTTTTCTATAATTGTTACTTTTGCTAATTTTGATATTGTTAGAGTTTTAACAAGAGGTGGTCCAATTGATACAACTCATCTTTTTGCAACCTATGCTTTTAGAGTTGGAATAGAATCTGGAGATATTCCTCTTGGTGCTGCGGTATCTTTATTTATGTTTCCTGTTTTGGCCGTTTTATCATTTATTATTTTACGAAATGTAAGGAAAAGAACAAATGAGGTATAAATGAAAATTCTATCTTATCGAAATAGCATAAATAATAATAGAAGATGGGCATTATTTGCTGCCTATGGTTGCTTAATATTATTTGTTATTTTCTTTTTGTTCCCACCTTATTATATGCTGATTACCTCATTAAAAACTAATAAAGAGATAGCAGAATTATCTTCTAATCCTTGGTTAATAAAACAAGGTTTAACTTTTGAACATTATAAATATTTATTTACAGAAACTCCTTTTCTAACCTTTTTTAAAAATACTATAATTGTAACAATATCTGTAGTGATTATAACTATGGTAATAAGTGTTTTGGCTGCTTATTCTCTATCTAGGTTGAGGTTTTGGGGTTCTGGAGTACTGGCTACTGGGATATTTTTAACTTATTTAGTTCCAGACACTCTATTATTTATTCCTCTCTTTAAAATAGTTGGATGGTTGGGTCTTCTTAATAGTTATTGGGTGCTTGTTTTAGTATACCCAACATTAAGTGTACCATTTTGTACTTGGTTAATGATTGGATATTTTTCATCAATTCCTAAAGAAATTGATGAAGCAGCTTTGATAGATGGAGCTAATCATATGCAAATGCTACTTAAGGTTTTTATACCGGTAGCTATGCCAGGTTTGATAGCTGCAACTATATTTGCATTTACAGTTTCGTGGGCAGGATTTTTATATCCATTAGCATTTATATATAGCGAATCTGAAATGGTTCTTACTGTTGGTACTGTTACAACATTAATCAAAGGGGACGTTTTTCATTGGGGAGGATTAATGGCAGGAGCATTATTAGCAGCAGCTCCACCAGTAATTGTATATGCATTTTTAATGGATTATTATATTGCGGGTTTAACTTCTGGAGCTACAAAAGGATAAAAAATATGGCAGACGTAGATATAAAAGGTTTACATAAAGTTTTTGATAGAACTGAAGCAGTAAGAGGTATAGATCTCAGTATAAAAGATAATGAATTTGTTATTTTAGTGGGGCCTTCAGGATGTGGAAAGAGTACGGTATTAAGAATGATAGCAGGTTTATAGGAAGTAACTAAAGGTAAAATTTATATTGGTGAAAATTTAGTAAATGATGTTCCTCCAAAAGATAGAGATATTGCAATGGTTTTTCAAAGTTATGCTTTATACCCTCATATGACGGTTTTTGAAAATATGTCTTTTGGATTGAGATTAAGAAAATTTTCAAAGGAAGATATTAAAAAACGTGTAGAAGAAGCTGGAAAAGTTTTGGGTATATCTGAATTATTAGAAAGAAGACCAAGACAGCTATCTGGAGGACAAAGGCAAAGGGTTGCAATGGGTAGAGCTATAGTCAGGAATCCTAAAGTATTTTTATTTGATGAGCCGTTAAGTAATTTAGATGCTAAAATGCGTGGACAGATGAGAATAGAAATTAAAAGAGTCCACCAGCATCTTAAAACTACTACTATATATGTGACTCATGATCAAGTTGAAGCAATGACACTCGCTGATAGAGTTGTAGTTATGAAAGACGGTAAAATTGAGCAAATAGGAACTCCTGATGATATTTATAATTTTCCTAAAACTGGTTTTGTAGCAGGGTTTATTGGTTCTCCAGCTATGAATTTTATTCCTAGTAAAATAGTTAAAAAGGGAAAAGATTTTTCAGTTTTTGTAAATGAACAGATCTCATTTTCTATAGATAAAGATAGACAAAAAAATATACAAAATCTTGATGGCAAAGATGTGTTATTAGGAATTAGGCCAGAACATATAAATGAAAAAATATCAGAGAATGCGATTGAACATAAAGTTACAATAGATTTAGTAGAGCCTCTTGGAATGGAGACCATGGTTTACTTTACTGTAAATGGGGTACAATTATGTGGAAGAGTATCACCGGAAAACAATCTGACAAGTGATAATACAATTTCTCTTAATTTTAATAAAAAGAAGTTTCATATAATTGATCCTGAAACAGATAAGGTTTTATAAACGGAGTATAATATAAAATGAAAAGCAATGTAATTCAGATTGACCAGGTTGGTGGTCCAGAAGAGATGAAGTATAGAAATATATCAATATCTGAACCGGGCATAGGGCAAGTTATTATAAAACATGAAAATATTGGATTAAATTATATAGATATAATGCAAAGAAGTGGAAAGCATCCAATATCTTTTAAAGAATTTCCAGCAACTTTAGGTATGGAAGGAGCTGGAACTATTGAAGCCATAGGTGAGGGTGTGAATGGCTTCAAATTAGGAGATAAAGTTTCACATTGTATGAATATAGGGGCATATGCCGAAAGAATGTTAATAGATGCTAATAAATTAATTTTATTAAATCAAAATACATCTTTAGAAATAGCAGCTGCAGCTACCCTTCAAGGGCTTACAGCGCAATATTTATTACATGAATCATGGAGTTTAAGATCTGGACAAATAGTATTAGTTCACGCTGCAGCAGGAGGTGTAGGTTTAATATTAAGTCAATGGGCAAAGCATATTGGTGCAACAGTAATAGGTACAGTTGGTTCTGATGAAAAAGCAGAATATGCAAAAAGAAATGGATGCGATTATACCATATTATATTCTCAGGAAAATTTTGCAGATAAGGTAAAGGAAATAACTGACGGACTAGGAGTTCACGTAATCTATGATGCTATTGGTAAAGATACTTTTAGTAAGGGGCTGACTTGTCTAAGGGAAAGAGGTCGAATAGTTTGCTATGGTTTTGCATCAGGTCCTATAGAACCTATTGATATTACTCAAATAAGATCTTTTTCTGGCTCAATAGCAACTGGAGCATTACTAACTTATACAAAAAATGCTATTGAAAGACAAAAAAATGCAGACCATTTATTCACATTAATTAATAGTGGAGTTTTAAAAATTAATATTAATCAGAAATATTCTCTAGATGAAGCTGGTCTTGCACATAAGGATCTTGCAGAAAGAAAAACTATTGGTTCTTCTATATTGACTCCAAACTAATTTAAATAACTTAATTAGATGGATAGTTATGGGAAGCATACCTTAAAACTAATATACTTGCTGCTAATAAAAGTATTCCACCGCATACGATAATTATATTTATATATTCAATACTATGCCATTCAAATACTAGCTCAAGTAGTAAACGTGTTAAAGCAGTTATAGCTACATATATAAGAAATCTAACCGGCATATGATTTGTTTGAAAATATATTCCAACAACAGCTCCTAATTCTAAATATATAAAAAGTAATAATATATCTTCAATAGATGCAGCCCCTTTATCCATCATGGATAAAAATTCAACTGATGCAGACCATACAATTGCAGCTCCTATTAAAAATAAGGCAAGATAGTGAAAAGTTTTGACTAAAAGTGTTCCAAAATTTCCAGCTAACAATTCTATTAAATTAAGTATTGGTTGCAAAATATTTGTATTTTTATTTTCCATAATTTTTCCGTAGATTATTTTTACTATAGTATGTACTAAAAAATTTATTTAGCACTCTTTTTTCTTTCTTTAGAGTCTAAATATCTTTTTCTTAGTCTAAGATTCAAGGGTGTTACTTCAAGAAGTTCATCTTCGTTGATATAAGCCATCATTTCTTCTAATGACATTATCTTAGGTGGAACAAGAACCACTGCTTCATCGGAGCCAGAAGCTCTCATATTAGTTAATTGCTTTCCTTTAAGTACATTAATTTCTAGATCATTATCTCTTGAATGTTCTCCTACAATCATTCCCTTATATACAACAGTATTATGTCCAATAAACATAGGGCCTCTATCTTGAAGTTTCCATATAGCAAATGCTACTGCTTTTCCTGTATCGGTGGATATTAGTGCACCATTTCTTCTGGTTGGAACATCTCCTTTATAGGAATCATATGAATGAAACAGCCTATTAATAACACCAGTTCCTCTAGTATCAGTTAAAAACTTACTTTGGTATCCTATTAACCCTCTAGATGGAGCATAAAAAATAAGCCGCGTTTTACCGGCTCCAGATGATCTCATATCTTGCATTTCTGATTTTCTTTTGTTCATAGAATCTACAACAGAACTTACATATTCCTCATCTACGTCTATAATTACTTCTTCTATAGGCTCAATAATTTTATTATTCTCATCTTTTTTTAATAAAACTTTTGGTCTAGAAACGGTAAGTTCAAAACCCTCTCTTCTCATTGTTTCAATTAACACTCCTAATTGTAATTCTCCTCTTCCGCCAATTTCAAAAGAGTCTTTATTTGAACTTTCAGAAAAAGTAATAGCAACATTTGTTTCTGCTTCTGCCAATAACCTTTCACGAATTAGTGTGGATGTAACTTTTTTACCCTCTGTGCCTGCAAAAGGAGAGTCATTTACGGTGATAGTTACGGCCATAGTAGGAGGATCAATAGGAGTTGATTTCATTGCAGTTTCTAATGATAAGTCACAAATTGTGTCAGCAACTGAAGTTTTAGCTAGTCCTGCTACACATATTATATCTCCTGGATATACTTCATTTACTGGAATTCTATTCAAACCTTCAAATTTTAGTAATTTAGTTAATCTTCCATTTTCAATCTTTTCACCATTCAAATTTATAGATTTGACAGTATCATTAACTTTTGCAGAACCTTGTTCTACTCTTCCTACAAGACATCTTCCTAAGTATGGATCAGAGTCTAGTAGAGTTACTAGCATAGCAAATGGTAAGTCCTGATTTACTTTTGGTGCTTTAACATGTTTTATAATTAAATCTAAAAGTGGATGTAAATTTTCATGTGGTTCGTCTAATTCATTTACACACCATCCTGCTCTACCTGATGCATATAGAGTTGGAAAATCTAATTGTTCTTCATTTGCATCTAAGGAAATAAATAAATCAAATATTTCTTCTAAAACTTCGTCAGGTCTTCCATCAGGTCTGTCAGCTTTATTTATTATTACAATAGGTTTTAGCCCCTGGGCTAATGCTTTCCCAAGAACAAATTTAGTTTGTGGCATAGGACCTTCTGCAGCGTCAATTAGAAGTATAACTCCATCTGTCATACCTAAAACTCTTTCTACTTCTCCTCCAAAATCTGCATGTCCAGGTGTGTCAATTATATTAATAGTAATATTATCCCAGGAAATTGAAGTTGGCTTTGCTAGTATGGTAATACCTCTTTCTTTTTCTAAGTCCCCAGAGTCCATTAATCTTTCACTTACACTTTCATTTTCTCTAAACATTCCACTTTGTTTCATGATAGAGTCAATTAATGTAGTTTTTCCATGATCAACGTGTGCAATAATTGCAATATTACGTAATTCTTCAGACATATTATTCTTTCTAATGAGATTAAATATTATATGAACTGGCTTCTTTATAAAAAGTAAACTAGATTCACAAGGCAACATGTCACAAAATATATTCTAGTCAAGTAATAGTAGATATTTAATAAAAATAATTTAGACTATTAATATAAAATATATTTTGGTTTGATTTATGAGATATTTAATTAATTTTATTTTAAATATACCTTTAATTACATTAATACTTCTTAATGAAGCTAATGCTCACTCAATAACATCTAATAGTTCTGGATTTGGAAGCGGTTTTAGTCATCCTATATTAGGTCTAGACCATTTTTTAGTTATGTTAGGAATTGGTATTTGGGGTGCCCAGATGGGTGGAAGACGTATGTGGTCACTTCCAGTATCTTTTCCTCTTGTAATGTGTATAGGGGCTATAATATCTATATCAAATATACTTATATTTATTTATGTTGAGCATATAATAGCTCTATCTGTAATAATTTTAGGTTTATTTATATTTCTTAAATGGTTTCCAAATGAAATTATTGCCTTATTAATAATATCTTTTTTTGCAATATTTCATGGCTATGCTCATGGAAATGAAATACCTAAAGCAATAGACCCTCTAAGCTTTATAGTTGGTTTCGTTATATCTACAGGGTTAATTCATTTAGTAGGTATATTATTGGGTTATATTCTGAATAATTTTTATGATGGTAAAATTTCTAGATTATTAGGTATATTTATTTTTATTTCAGGAGTTTTTCTTATTTTAAGAAATTATTTTTGATGCTAAATAAAAATATTAACTTAATAATTTTAAGTATATTAGTATTTTTAGTTTCACTATCTACTTTTAAAGTATTATTTACTCCTATAAAAGATTATGGATTATTTTTATCAGGCTTATATAACATCCTGAGCAATTATATATTTTTAATAAGCATATTAGGCGTTTCATTATTATTAATTCAAAGTAAGAATAAATTATTATTTTTTATATTAACTATATTTTTATTTATATTTATTTTGTGTCAAATATTCTTCAATATGATTTTAGATTTTATTTTTTACTACAATATCGATTTTATTTTTGGATTTGATAAATTTCCATTAATAATTTTATATATATTAAATATATTTATCGGTATTTTATTGTGGTTTAGTCCTCATAAAATTATTTTAAAATATTTGATTGTAATACTATTTTCTTTTATTAGTTCTTTGCATATAGGCTTAAAAGATATTGAAGCATTTTCTATAAAAAGTTTTATAAATTATCCCGGAGGAAACATAATAATTATTATTATGCTTACAGGTTTATTTATATATATATTTGAATTTATAAGTAGAAAATATATTTTTATTGGCTCTAAAATATTTGGAAGTTGGCTAGTAGTAATAGGAATAATATCCTGTTTAACGTCAATTATTTATTAATCAGGAACTGGATCATCTCCTGATTTTCCCCAAGGATGACAGCGCAATATGCGTCGAAATGAAATATAAATTGCTTTAAGTAAATTATGTTTCTTTATTGATTCTATTGCGTAGTTTGAACAGGTAGGATTAAATCTACATTGAGATCCCAACATTGGAGATACAATATATTGATATAATTTTATAATACCTATAAATATATTCTTTATCATATTAAGATATTACGGCGACTTAGATTGAATTTTTAAATCATTGACTACAGTTTCTAGATTACTAGTCTCTGTATTATTAGATCCCAACCTTCTAATTGATAGTTCTCTTTTTTCAGCTTCTTGTTTACCAATAATAACTAATATAGGTATTTTAGCCGTACTATGCTCTCTGATTTTATAACCTATTTTTTCGTTTCTAATATCAATTTCTACTCTCAAGTCATTTTCTTTAAATAATTTTAAAACTTCTTTAGCATATAAGTCCGCATCAGAAGTAATTGTAGCAATAACAATTTGAGTAGGAGAGAGCCATAATGGTAAACGACCAGAATAATTTTCTATCAGAATACCTATAAAGCGTTCAATTGAACCAAACAATGCTCTATGAAGCATAACCGGAGCATATTTCTGTCCATCTTCAGCTATATAATTAGCTGATAGTCTGCTAGGTAAATTTAGGTCCACTTGAAGAGTTCCACACTGCCAATCCCTGCCGATTGCATCTCTCAGAACAAATTCTATTTTTGGGCCATAAAAAGCTCCTTCACCAGGATTATGTTTATAAGATAAACCGGTTGCTTCAATTGCTATTTTTAGTGCTTCTTCTGATTTATCCCATATTTCATCACTTCCTACTCTTTTTTCAGGTCTGTCAGAATATTTAATATGAATATTTTCAAAACCAAAATCTTTATAAATGCTTATAATTAGGCTACATACAGTTTTACACTCCTCTGTAATTTGGTCTTCTGTACAAAATATATGGGCATCATCTTGCGTAAAGCCTCTTACTCGCATTAACCCATGAAGAGCACCAGAAGGCTCATATCTATGGACTTTTCCAAATTCAGATAATTTTAATGGTAAATCTCTATAACTTTTAATCCCTTGTTTATAAACTTGAACAGCTCCAGGACAATTCATAGGTTTAAGAGCATATAATCTATCTTCTCTTTCTTCAGTAGTAAACATGTTCTCCCCGAATTTATCCCAGTGTCCTGATTTTTCCCATAGTGAGCGATCCATAATATCAGGAGTATTTATCTCTTCATAACCAGCTGCATCTTGCCTTTTCTTCATATAATTAACTAATGTTTGAAAAAGTAGCCAACCCTTAGTATGCCAAAAAACGGAACCAGGAGATTCTTCTTGGAAATGAAATAAGTTCATTTCTCGTCCTAGCTTTCTATGATCACGTTTCTCAGCTTCTTCTAGCATGATAAGATAATTGTTAAGCTCTTCTTCATTTCTCCATGCCGTACCATATATTCTTGTAAGCATTGTATTTGAAGAATCTCCTCTCCAATATGCTCCAGCTACTTTCATTAATTTAAATGCTTTACCAACATGTTTAGTAGAGGGTAAATGTGGACCCTTACATAAGTCAGTCCAGTCTCCTTGCTTATAAATTGTAATATTTTCATCTTTAGGTAAATCTGAAATTAATTCAGCTTTATATTCTTCTTTTTTATTTTTAAAAAAAGAGATAGCCTCATCTCTATTCCATACTTCTCTAACAAAAGAAGAATTCCTTTTAATAATTTCATGCATCTTCTTTTCAATTATTTCTAAATCATCGGGAATAAATGCTTTTTCTCTAGCAAAATCATAATAGAATCCATTATCTATTGCTGGTCCTATTGTGACCTGAGTTTCAGGAAATAATTCTTGTACAGCTTCGGCCATGACATGAGCGCAATCATGACGAATGAGTTCTAAAGCTTCATCATCATTACGTTTAATAATTTTTAATTTTGAATCATTATTTATTTCTAAAGATAAATCAGATATTTCATTATTTATTTCTACAGCTATTGCTTCTTTAGCAAGAGACTTAGCAATACTCTCAGCTATTTTATAACCTGTAATTCCTTTATCATATTCTTTGGAATTACCATCAGGAAAAGTAATTGAAATTTTTGTATTATTATTAGTCATTATATTATCATTTATACTTTATTTTAATTTTTACTACGCCAGATTGTACCATCAATAGTATCTTCTATCTCTATATTTATATTAGTCAATTCATCTCTAATTTTATCTGCTTCTTGAAAATTTTTAACTTCTCTTGCTTTATTTCTTTTAAGTATCAACTCTTCTATAAAATTACTATCTATATTATTATTAGTTTTTCCATATTTAAGCCATTCACTGGGAGATTGTTGAAACAAGCCAAGTATTTTTCCAGATGAGACTAGTTCTCCTTTTAAGGCACTCTTATTTTTATTATTACTCTTAGATAATTTATCAGCAATTAAATTAATTTCAAACATTGCTTTAGAAGTATTTAAATCATCTGATAAAGCGTCAACTACATTATCAGGTACATGAATGTTTTCATCAATGGATATATTCTCATTATCTTTAAGAATTCTATATATACGATCAAGATTTTTTTGAGCCTGTTCAATAATTTTTGAATTCCAATTTAATGGTTGTCTATAATGTGAAGAAATTAGAGAAAGCCTCAGAGTTTCTCCAGGATATTTCTTTAGTAAATCATTCACTAAAAATATATTACCAAGAGACTTAGACATTTTTTCTCCATCCATAGTAACAAATCCATTATGAATCCAATATTTTGCGTAATCTTGTGGGTCATCAAATTTATGTGCAGCACAACTTTGAGCTATTTCATTTTCATGATGAGGAAAAGTTAAATCTAATCCCCCTCCGTGGATATCAAAAGGCAAAGAAAGAGTTTTTTCAGACATTGCTGAACATTCTATATGCCAACCTGGCCGTCCCTTACCCCAAGGGGAGTCCCAGCCTGGCTGGTCTTCAGAACTAGGCTTCCATAAAACGAAATCACCTGAATTATTTTTATAGTCAGCTACTTCAACTCTACTTCCAGCAATTTGATCTTCTTTATTCCGTCCAGATAATAAACCGTAATTTTTATAAGATGAAACATTAAATAAAACATGATTATCAGACACATAAGCATTATTTTGTTTAATCAATTGATCTATTAGAGAAATCATTTCTTTGATATGGTCTGTCGCTCTAGGCTGTATATCTGGTTTTAATACTCCTAATTCCCCCATATCCTGATTATAGACTTTTTCGTATTTAGCAGTTAATTCTTTTATTGGAGTATTTGTTTCTAAAGAAGCATTTATAATTTTATCATCTATATCCGTAATATTAGAAACATATGTAACTTTTGGATAAATAGATCGCATAAACCTTACTAGTAAATCACATACCACAGCCATTCTAGCATTTCCAATATGTGCATAATTATACACAGTTGGCCCACAAGCATAAATTCTTATATGGTCTTTATCTATAGGAATAAATTCTTCTTTCTTGTTTCCTAACGTATTATGTATTTTAAAAATACTCATTTCTTACTAAACCTACATATTATTTATCGAATAAACTTTATTTTTTCTCAATTGCTTTAAAAGCTCTATTATAGGTAGACCTTGAATAGTTTCATTATTACCAGTGACCTTAGAAAATAAATTAATTCCTAAAGATTCATATTTATATGAACCACAACTATTAAACGGCTTATCTATTTTTAAATATTTTATTATTTCTTTTTCATTAAGTTCATACATTGTAAGTTCTGCTTCTTCATAACCTGACCAAATCAGTTTACTATTAAAATATAAACTTATTCCACTAGTTTGTTTATGGGTCTTTCCTGATAACTTTTTTAACTGTTCAATTGCTTTATCCATAGTATCAGGTTTGCTAAATATATTATTATTTAAATTACAAATTTGATCTGCACCTATTACATAACTGTTTGGGTTCGTTTTACTGACATTTAATGCTTTTTCTGAGGCTAATATAATTGCCATCTCTGGAATACTTTTTTTAATCATATTTTCTTTTAATTTATCTTCATCTATATCTGAAATTATTACAGAGAATTCCATACCAGTTTTTTGTAAAATTTTAGAACGAATTTTTGAAGCTGACGCCAAAATGATTGGAATTGAAGGTGTAATAGTTGCATTACCCATAAACTTTTCCGATTAAAATATTTACAAAGTTAACTATTTATTAAATTCATAAACTCAGATCTAGTCCTATAATCACTCCTAAAAACACCGAGCATTTGACTAGTGATAGTTGTAGCATTTGTTTTATGAATTCCCCTAGTGGTCATACACTGGTGACCTGCATCAACCACAACTGCAACTCCTTTTGGTTTAAGTACTCTATTTATACTTTCAGCTATTTGTGCAGTCATAGTTTCTTGTGTTTGTAGTCTTTTGCCATATACATCTACAACTCTTGCCAATTTACTTATTCCTACTACTCGGTTGTTAGGTATATAAGCTAGATGAGCTTTACCTAATATTGGAACCATATGATGTTCACAATGAGATTCTAAACGAATATCCTTGATAATTATCATTTCATCATATCCAGCTACTTCTTCAAAAGTTTTATTTAAAATTTCATCAGGGTCCATTTCATACCCCGCAAAAAACTCTTCATATGCCTTGATAACTCTCTTTGGTGTTTCTAGTAAACCTTCTCTAGTTGGGTCATCACCTGCCCATGCAATCATTGTTTTTACTGCATCCATTGCTTCTTCTCTTGTCGGTTTTACAAAAGGCTTATTTATAGTTTTATCCTTAATCATTATGTCTCCGTAATCTAATGAAATACATTATATAATATAGCATAGTAATATATATATGTACTATTAGTAATTTTCAAAGATTATTTCTTTTAATTTATATGTTTTTTATGTAAGTTTCAGAGAATTATAATTTTAAGTTTTAATTATTTGGGTTTTATTAAATGAACTTTAAAAAAAGAATTTCTATAGAGCAGGTCGAAGAAGGAGTGGAGCTTGCTCCTAAATTTGATGATAATGGAGTTATTCCATGTATTACTGTACATACTAAAACAAAAGAAGTCCTTATGTTTGCATACATGAATGAAGAGGCTATGCAGCTAACTATATCCTCAGGTTTAGCTCATTACTGGTCTAGGTCCAGAGAAAGTATATGGAAGAAGGGTGAGACTTCTGGGATGTTTCAAAAAGTTGAGAGAATGCTTATAGATGATGATCAAGATAGCTTAGTTATAGAAGTTTCTCTGGCGGAACCTCTTCTCGGAGGAAATGAAGCATCATGTCATGTAGGGTATAGAAGTTGTTTTTATAGAGAAGTTCTGGTTGGAGAAAAAAATATAGATAAACCACTAAAATTTATTGAAAATGAAAAATCATTTGATCCTGATAAGATATATAAAAATATGCCTAATCCTACAAAACTCTAATTACATTATATGTAAAAAAGACCATGCGGATAATGTAAGACCTGCCCAACAAGAAATAAATTTTAACTTTTTGTTAGAATAAAGATACAAAAGTAGAGCACATAATAAACCATAAATAATAGTTTTTAGATTGATAATTAAAAATTCTGTCATTTTATTTTCTTTCGCAGAGATTAAAGGGAAACGCCATAACATAAGGGTTATGGCGTTTTGGGAGTTTAACATATCACTCTTGGGAGGAGAAAAGATATGTTTGTGGAGAGTTAGAAGAATATAAAGTTATTTGCTTTCATTGACTTTAAATATGAAAGTTTTGTGTGTTCCTTTCCAGTATAGTGAACTTCTAAGAATTTATTAGAATTTAATATTTTTTTAAGCTTTTTAGCTGCAAAATCTTTTTTTACTTTATTCATATAAATATTGTGAACTACTAACTGCTGATCTTTGTTTAAAAAGCTATAGATTACTTCTCTATTTTTAACAGCATTTATATTACCATCTTTTGATAGTTCTACAGCTGTTAGATAACTAGTTATCAATGGATCAAATGCTTTTTCACCAGTTGGACCAGCGGATGAGCTAAAAGTATAAATTGATGTGAATAAAAATGTGATTAAATATAGTTTTTTCATGTAAACCTCCATAAAATTGTTAAATAAACAGAATAGCCTGTTTATTATAATTTCATGCTAAGTCTTGAGGGTATACTATTGGTTGGCGCGTTCCTTCGGTAATTAACCTACTTCCGACCTATTTCTAGGTTGAACGAATTCGCTATCCTTCAGTTCACTCTCTATTAATTTATAACAAATTAATAGTAACTTTTGCATGCGTTCCTTCGACTTATCTTAAGTCTACTTCCGTCTCTTTAATTAAGAGATGAACGATATCTATTTTATAAGTGATTATTTATTAATCGTCAATTAATTAATATTGCCTTAAAATTAGGCATAAATAAAGAAAAAAGTATTATATTTTATAGGGAATAGAGAAGTAGTGCTAAATATATTAGCATTCCGTGCCTATTTTATATTTTTAAATAATATTTAAGTGATTCGAATCTCTATAAATAATAGCTTAAAAAACAGAGGAAGGTAAGGAATTACCTCCCTCTATATTAATTTATTTAGAAATGTGTCCATCGATAGTCTTTGAGGCACTATCAAGAAATTTCTTGAATGCATTTCCTGTTTTAATTTCTATACTTTTAGGCTTAAGTTCTTCAGGAAGTTTGCGTTCTAAGTGTACTTGTAATATTCCATTTTGCATACCTGCTCCTGTTACTTCAACATATTCTGCAAGCCTAAATGTTCTTCTAAATGGACGATTTGCTATACCACGGTGCACATATTGGGTATTTTCCTCGTCCTTATTTCCTGTTATAGTTAATATTCCATTTTCCATACTTATGGAAAGGTTTTTCTCATCAAAACCTGCTACAGCTAATTCAATAGTATAATTATCTTTGCCATTTGAGTGAATATTATATGGCGGATAGTTATCAGTTACTTCATTCATTTTAACCATACTATCAAAAATATTTTCTAAATGATCAAATCCAATAGAATGACGATAAAAAGGTGTTAAATCAAATGTATTCATTTTATTTGCCCTCCTTTGAGCGACTAATATCGAAAGCCCTAATATTGGCACTTTCTATTAATAAAATATCTAATCTAAATTAGATAACTAAAGATGACCCGATAGGCATCATCATTCAATATATGGTGATTATTATTAGCTTTTACAAGATTAGAAAGTACTATTTGTGTTTCAGTTTAATATCTTTTTTAATATCTTCATGGTCACCAATAACTATATGATGTTGACTTTTTGTAACTAGTTTTTCTAAAATTGGGATAAAGAGTAAAGGTATAATACCTCCTAAAGCAATTCCAAAAACAGCAGATCGCAGGTGAGGATCTACCAATGATGCTATTATATCTGCAATAATATGAGATAGAGCTGCACCAATAATTCCGGCAATAAAGCCATTAGAAATTATTTTAAAAAATCTATTTATACTCCATCCAGTATAATAACCAATAAGCATGATGGAAGAATGAACAAAACCGAAGGCAAGTCCTTTTAAATGGGCATTTTCATTATAAAGCCAAACTTCTAATAAATGTTCCAAATTAATTTACCTTATAACTTATAGATATAGTATAATATTGAAATTAATATTTTAAGGTATGTATATAGGTATGAATGAAGCATTACAAGGACTTAAGTTAATAGATCTTACTAGGGTGAGGTCTGGACCTTCAGCAGTTAGGCAACTTGCTGATTGGGGTGCAGATGTTATAAAAGTTGAAACACCAGATAGTGTTGATGGAAGTGAAGATTTAGGAGGAAAAAGAGATGGGTCTGATTTTCAAAATTTACATAGAAATAAACGAAGTATTACCCTTAATTTAAAGAATAAAGGTGGACTAAAAATATTTAAAGAATTGATTAAGAATGCTGATATTTTAGTTGAAAATTTCAGGCCAAATGTAAAAAAAAGACTTGGTATAGACTATGAAACGTTAGAAGAACTAAATCCTCGTCTTATTTATGCTAGTATTTCTGGTTTTGGACAGACTGGTCCATATGCTAATCTTCCAGGTTTTGATCAGGTAGCACAAGGAATGGGTGGTTTAATGTCAGTTACTGGCCATCATGGTAAAGGTCCTCTAAGGGTAGGAATTCCTGTTGCTGATTTGAGTGCAGGTTTGCATTGTGCTTTGGGTATATTAACTGCTCTTTATGAAAGAGAAAAATCCGGATATGGTCAATGTGTTAGCGCTTCTTTATTAGAGTCACAAATAGCAATGCTAGATTTTCAGGCTTCAAGATTTTTAGTTTCAAATGAAATTGCAGGGCAGACAGGAAATGATCATCCTACTATGTCTCCCATGGGCACGTATCAAACCTCTAATGGGTATATTAATATTGCTTCAACTGGAGAAGCAATGTGGAGAAGGTTATGTAAAACATTAGATATTATAGATGCGCTTGATGATAAAGATTTTGAAGATGATTCTGCTCGAACTAAAAATAGAATTAAATTAACTTCTGTTATAACAAAAGCACTATCTCAAAATACTAAAGAAATATGGATTAAAAAGCTTAATGAAGCGAGTATTCCATGTGGTCCAATTAATAATATAAAAGAAGTCTTTAATGACCCTCAAGTTATACACTCTAGCATTGCTGAATCTGTTGAGCATCCAACGCTAGGTAAAATAAAATTATTAGGACAAGCTATTAAATTAAGTAGGACTCCTAGTAAATTAAAAAAAGCAGCACCTCAAAAAGGTGAACATACTAAAGAAGTTTTAATTGAGCTTGGATATAGTGAAGATGATATAAAAAGTTTTAAAATGGAGAATATTATATGAGTAATAATGTTATATTAGGTGATATAAATTCTTATATAGAAGATAATATTGGATATATCATTTTAGATAATCCCAATAGATTAAATGCAATATCATTATCTATGTGGGAAAAAATAGGAACTTCCCTTATTACATTTGAAGATGATAAAAACTTAAGATGTGTAGTGCTGAGAGGTAAAGGAAATAAATCTTTCTCTGCAGGAGCAGACATTTCTGAATTTAATGATAATAGAGCTAGGGAAAAAGCTGTAATACAATATGATAATGTTTCAAAAAATACACTTGATAGGATTCAAAAGTTTCCTAAGCCCACAATAGCTCTTATAGATGGTTATTGTATTGGAGGAGGGTTAGCAACTGCATTATCTTGCGATTTAAGGCTTGCTTCTGAAAAAAGTACTTTTGCAATTCCTGCTGCAAAATTAGGTTTAGCTTATGACTATTTAGGTATTAAAAGGTTAAGAGAAATTGTTGGCCCAGCAAGAGCTAAATATATATTTTATACAGCAAGGCAATTTTCATCTAGTGAAGCACTACAAATTGGAATTATAGAGGAAGTATTTAAAAATGACAGTTTTAGTTCAGATGTCATGTCCGTTTTGAATTCAATTATTAATAATGCTCCATTAACTATTTCTTCAGCAAAATTAGCAATAGATGCAGATCCTTTGGATGATAAAATGTTAAAAAAGTGTAAAGAATTAGAGCGTATTTGTTTTTCAAGTAAAGACTATGAAGAGGGACGTTTAGCTTTTTCTGAAAAAAGAAAGCCTATATTTAAAGGTCATTAATAATTTTGAGATGTATAAATGCCATATGTAAAGTCAAATAAAGTCAAATTGTATTATGAAGAAACTGGAGAAGGTTATCCAATAATATTTGTACATGAATTTGGTTCAGATTTAAGGGAATGGGAACAACAAGTNCGATACTTTTCTAGAGAGTATAAATGTATAACCTTTAATGCGCGAGGTTATCCACCNTCTGANGTACCAACAGACTTTANGCAATATGGCTATAAATATTCAGTTGATGATATAGCTAATTTAATGAATAAATTAAATATCANTAAGGCTCATATTATTGGTTTAAGTATGGGGGCGTATGCTGCTTTACTATTTGGGTTAAAATATAAAAAAATGGCAAAGTCATTAATAATAGCTGGNGTTGGTTCAGGAGCAATGCCTCAACATAGAAAAAGTTTTTACTCTATGGCCAATGAATTAGCGGATAACTTTATAAAGAAAGGTTCAAAAAAAACAGCAAGTATTATAAGTAATACAGGTTCTAGAATACAATTAAAAAATAAAGACATAAGAGGATGGATNGAATTTAGAAAGCATCTTGAAGAGCANTCTAATATAGGAAGTGCTTTAACTATGCAACAATATCAGGCATTAAGACCTTCATTAATGGATTTTGAAGATGAATTTAAGAAAATGAATATTCCAGTACTATTAGCAGTTGGGGATGAGGATGAGTTATGTTTAGAGATAAATATATACTTAAAAAGACAAATAAAAACCTCGGGATTATGGATATGTCCTAGAACGGGTCATGCAATAAATTTAGAAGAACCAGCAGCATTTAATAGAGAAATTCAAAATTTTCTTTCTACGGTTGAAAGAGGTAATTGGCTTAAAAGGGATAAAGTAAGTATAAAAGATATAAAATGATAATANATAAAACGTCATTAGGTTACTTTTTAAATTAAATATAATAATTGGAATAATATATGAGTGAATTAATTTTAGTGCGTCATGGACAAAGTATATGGAATCTTCAAAATCGTTTTACTGGATGGTATGACGTAGAATTATCTGAAAATGGTTTATTAGAGGCTAAAAAAGCAGGGGANTTATTAGTAAAAAATAATATTAGAATTGATTTTGCTTATACTTCTTATTTAAAAAGAGCTAATAGCACTTTAGAAATTCTCTTAGAGAATATGAANTTAGAAAATATGGATTATACAAGGTCTTGGGAGCTTAATGAGAGGCATTATGGGAGTTTGACCGGATTAAATAAATCTGAAATGAAAGAAAAGTTGGGTGAAGAACAGATTAAAATTTATAGAAGGTCATGGGATATTGCTCCACCAGAATTAAATGAAGATAGTGAATTTAATCCTAGAAATGATTTAATATATAAAGACATTAGTTTTAACAATATTCCAAATACTGAATCATTAAAAGATACGTATGAAAGAGTGATCCCTTATTTTAATAAAAGTATTAAACCTAAAATATTAGATGGAAAAAATATAATTATAGCTGCTCATGGAAATTCATTACGGGCGTTATGTAAATTATTATTTAATATATCTAACGATAAAATTAATGAATTAGAAATCCCTACAGGAAACCCTTTGCTAGTAGAGTTAGATTCTGATTTAAATTTTGTTGACGCTAATTATTTAGATATAACAAGAGCACAAAATATTATAATAAATCAATAAAAATATTAGCTATTAACATCAACTATAATTCTACCGTGTGTTTTTCCTGCTAGCATATTATGAGTTGTATCTACTACTTCTGATAATGGAATAGTGCTAATCATATCATTAAGTTGATCTATATTTAAATCACTAGCTAATCTATCCCAAGCAGTTATTCTATCCTTTAAAGGACANTAGACACTATCAACGCCTGCAAGNGTAATTCCTCTTAAAATAAAAGGCATAACCGTTGATGGTAAATCATATCCTTGAGCTAAACCGCAAGCTGCAACTGTACCTCCATATTTTAGAGAAGCACAAATATTTGCAAGAGTGTGACTGCCTACAGAATCTATAGCACCAGCCCATCGTTCTTTATTTAAAGGTCTCCCTTTTTCAGAGAGTTCATTACGGTTAATAATATTGCTTGCTCCAAGTGATTTTAAGTATTCTGAATGTTCTTCTCTTCCAGATGANGCACAAATATTATATCCTAGTTTTGATAATAAGGATATTGCAACGCTTCCGACACCACCAGTAGCGCCAGTTACTAATATTTCTCCTTTATCNGGGGTAATACCNTTATTTTCNAGAGCCANTACACATAGCATAGAAGTATATCCAGCTGTTCCNATNGCCATTGCCTGTTTAGGNGTAAATTCTTTTGGCATATGAANTAACCAATCACCATTTACTCGCGCTTTTTGAGCTAATCCGCCCCAATATTTTTCCCCAACTCCAAATCCATTTAAAATTACATTATCACCTTCATTAAAATTACTATTAGTGCTTTCTTCTACTGTTCCAGCAAAGTCTATTCCTGGAACCATTGGAAAACTTTTAATTATAGGAGAAGAAGAAGTTATTGCTAATGAGTCTTTATAATTTATAGTTGAATAATCAACTTTAACAAGAACATCACCTTCTGGTAGTTGCGAAATATCTATTTCTTGTATTTCANCAGTAGCTTTTTGATCCTCTTCTTTATTTAAAACGAGAGCATTGAACATTTTAATTCCTTCATGGTAAATAATTTATTAAATGATTTTATATTTATTAAATAGAATCACAAGGAATAAAATTAATTACTCCTTGTGATATNTGGGGAAATAAATTTATTATTAAAGTAAATTTAAATNTTTTAAAATTGNTCTGATTCAGTTGAATCATCCATTGCCGTAGTAGCAGACTGACCTCTTGTAACTGCATTAGACACAGCGTCAAAATAAGATACTCCTACTTCTCTTTGGTGTTTAGTTGCCGAATAACCATCTTTTTCAGCACCAAACTCTTTTTGTTGAAGTTCAGAATAGGCAGCCATACCATTTTCTTTATAAGCTTCTGCAAGTTTAAANNTTGAATAGTTTAGGTTGTGAAACCCTGCTAAAGTTATAAATTGGAATTTATAACCCATTGCAGCTATTTCTTTTTGGAAGACTTTCATTTGAGCCTCATCTAAATGCTTTTTCCAGTTAAAAGATGGAGAACAATTATATGCGAGCATTTGATCTGGATGTTCTTTTTTAAGAGCTTCTGCAAATTTTCTCGCTTCTGATAAATCTGGAGTAGCAGTTTCACACCATACTAAATCTGCATAGGGAGCGTAAGCTATACCTCTTGCTATAGCACAGTCAATNCCACCAGTCATTCTATAGAAACCTTCAGTAGTTCTCTCACCAGTTAAAAACTTTTGATCTCTTTCATCTATGTCACTAGTAATTAATCTAGCTGCCTCAGCATCTGTCCTAGCCATTATTAATGTTGGAACACCCATTACATCTGCAGCTAGCCTAGCAGAATTAAGAGTCCTTTCAAAAGTTGCAGTAGGTACCAAAACTTTTCCACCTAAATGACCACATTTTTTCTCTGAAGCTAATTGATCTTCAAAATGTACTGCAGCTGCCCCTGCTTCAATCATGGATTTCATTAATTCAAAACAATTTAGCGGTCCACCGAATCCAGCCTCCGCATCAGCAATAATTGGAAGATAAAAGTCAATATCAGTAGTATCTATATTTTCAAGTTTTTCCATATGTTGCACTTGATCAGCTCTTTGGAATGCTAAATTTATTCTTTTTACAATGTCTGGAACACTATTTACTGGATATAAACTTTGATCAGGATACATTTGGCCAGAACTATTAGCGTCAGCTGCTACTTGCCAACCTGAAAGATATATAGCTTTTAATCCAGCTCTAGCTTGNTGAACAGCCATGTTACCAGTATACGTACCTAATGTTGCAACATAATCTTCTTTATGCAGTAATTCCCATAATTTTTTTGAACCATTTTCTGCTAAAGTGTGTTTAATTTTGACAGAACCTTGAAGCTTTTTTACATCATCTAGAGTATAATCTCTTTTTACAGTCGCCCAGCGATCATGTGCCCATGATGGAACTTCCCACTCATTATTATCACTTGTCTTTGCAGTAACACTATCATTGTTGTGAGGGTCATAAGTTGTATTTGTGCTAGGAGATAGTCCTTCTAAAATTGTGTCNTCCATTAATTTTATCCACTTATTTAATAGTTAATGTAATANTTTTGTAAACTATTTACTAAATAAAACANAATAAATCCAACATTTTTATTGATATTGATTGTAAACATGTTATTTATATTGTGTAAATTTTAATTATTTTGTAAATATTTACAAAATTATAGGTACATAATGAAAAATAATAATAATCAAGANNTAAGATTAGGTGCAAGTATTAGAAGATTAAGAAGAGAAAGANAGCTAAGTCAGCAGGCTTTAGCTAATATACTTGGAATTTCTACTCCCTATTTAAATTTGATAGAAAATAATAGACGAAATGTTACTGGAAAAATATTAATTACTTTAGCAAAAGAATTTAATATAGAATTATCTGAGATAGGTAATGAAAATGATTCGGGATTATTATCAGATTTAATGGAAGTTTTTAGCGANGCAGTATTTGATGATAATTATTTAAAAAACCATGATATTCAGGATTTAGTTTCCAGTCAGCCAGAAATTGCAAGAGCTGTTATAAGGCTTTATGACATACATAAAACTAGTCAGATTAGGTTAAGAGATATTTCAGACTTAGANGGAGATCAATATACTGGTGAAGGCATGACAAATAATATTTCTGCTGAGATAATATCAGATTTAATACAAAAAAAATCTAATTATTTTCCTAGTTTGGAGGAAGCTGCTAATAAAATTATTCTTAAATTGAATAAACCTAAAAATATAAATTTATTTGTTCCTTTATCTGAATATTTGTCATCCGAACATAATATAAGAGTAGCAACAATTCCTCCTGAAATTAAACATGATACAATTAGATATTATGACCCTGTGGCTAAAACACTTGTAATAAGCGATAGGCTACCCCAAGCAAGTAGAACTTTTTTAGTAGCACAGCAAATGGGGCTATTATTAGCTGATGATGAAATAAATGAAATTTTAGATGAGAGTAATATTGAAGATGGAGAAGTACGAAAACTTGGAAGATTAGCTTTATCTAATTATTTTGCAGGAGCTATAATATTACCGTATGATAACTTTTTTGAACAAGCACAATTTACTAAGTATGATATAGAAGTATTAGAAAATAGATTTCAAGTAAGCTTTGAGCAAGTATGTCATAGACTCACCACACTAAATAAGCCTGGTTCAAGAGCAATTCCATTTCATATGATGAGAGTAGATATTGCAGGTAATATTTCAAAACGTTATTCAGCCTCAGGTATATCTATTTCAAGATATAGTGGAGCATGTCCTAGATTAAATATATATTCTGCATTCACAACTCCGGATAGAATAAAAGTTCAAGTATCTGTGATGCCTAATGGAGAGAAATATTTCTGTATAGCTAGAGCTTTTCAAAAAAGGAGTGGTGGNTTTGATTCTCCCGAAAGTTTTTACTCAATTGGTTTAGGATGTAGATTAAATGATGCAAGTAAAATGATTTATGGAGAAAGGGTTTTATTAGATTCTTCTGAAAATATTGTACCAGTAGGAGTTTCATGTAGAAGTTGTCCAAGAATTGATTGCAGACAAAGAGCATTTCCACCAAGCAGTAGACAGTTATCTTATAATGAAAATGTTAAAGGTTTATCAGCTTACGTAACTCCAAATTAAATATTTATTATTTAATAGATTTTTATAAAAATTAATTTATAGGATAAATATAATAACTATTAATATAAGGGTTCTATAAATTGGATAAAAGTAATATTGATATTGATAATAAAGAATTTGTTCTAGGTTGGGAAGAATGGGCGTCTTTACCTAATTTAGATGTTCCAGCTATAAAAGTTAAAATTGATACAGGTGCTAAAACCTCAGCTATTCATGCATTTATGATTGAAACTTATGGAAGAGGCGAAGTTAAAAAAGTTAGGTTTGGTGTACACCCAATACCTGAAANATCAGATATTATTATATTTAGTTCAGGAAGAATTATTGATCAGAGAGAAATAACTAGTTCGAATGGTGAGACTGAAGTTAGATATGTTATTGAAACAAATATTAAAATAGGAGCTAAACAATGGCCTATAGAAGTTTCACTGACCAATAGAGAAACTATGCAATATAGAATGATTATAGGTAGATCAGCACTTAAAGAGAATATAATAGTTGATCCAAATTTATCATTTGTTCAAGGTGATGAATCATTAGAAGTTTATAAAACGGATAAGAAAAAAAATAATTTTACTAGCCTTAAAATTGGAATTCTTAGTAGAGAACCTAATAATTATTCTACTCAAAGGTTAATAGAGGCNGCAGAAAACAGAAATCATTTAGTACAAGTTATTCATACCACTAGATGTTATATGAATATTACATCTAATAAACCGGAAGTTTATATTGGGGGAGAATCTTTAGAAGGGTTTAGTGCAATTATACCTAGAATTGGAAGCTCAGTTACTTTCTATGGTATGGCTTTAGTTAGACAATTTGAAGCAATGGGTGTTTATACTCTAAATTCTGCAGCTTCTATAGGTGCTGCTAGAGATAAACTATATGCTCATCAATTATTAGCAAGGTCTGGTATAGATATGCCTAATACTGGTTTTGCTAGATCTGCTAAAGCAACTAATGATTTAATTAGTTTTGTTGGAGGTGCTCCATTAGTAGTAAAGTTATTAGAAGGTACTCAAGGCAGAGGAGTAGTTTTAGCAGAAACTAAAAAAGCAGCAGAATCAGTAATTGGTGCTTTTCGTGGATTAAAGGCAAATATTCTAGTTCAAGAATTTATAAGAGAATCTTCCGGTACAGATATAAGATGTTTAGTAGTAGGAAATAAAGTAGTTGCAGCAATAAAGAGACAGAGCGAAGATGGAGATTTTAGAGCTAATATTCACAGAGGAGGTAAAGCACTTAAAGTTAAACTATCAAAAGAAGAGAGAAAAATTGCTGTTAGAGCAACAAGAGTAATGGGATTATCATTNGCAGGTGTAGATTTATTAAGGTCTGATAGTGGCCCAAAAATATTAGAAGTGAATTCTTCTCCTGGTTTACAAGGTATTGAGGAAGCTACTGGTAAAGATATAGCTTCAATTATTATAAATCATATTGAAAAATTTGGTAAATCTCATCAAACCAATAAATGGAGAGGTATATAAATATTATTTCTCATTTCTTATAATAAATAGTGGAAATATCATAATAAACATTATTAATGAATATACGCTCAGGGCGATATTAAAATTATTATATATATCATATATTAGTCCTATAAAAAAAGGCCCTAATACTCCACCAATTTGTATTATTGAAAAGAATATTCCTCCTGCAATACCTATATTATTATAGTTTATATTTTTNGATTCTGACATATGATTTAAAATAATTACAATAATTGTTCCTGTAGATAGTCCAAGAAATAAAAGCCCTATAATAATAATTACTAGACTAGAAGATTGAATAAAAAATAGAGATAACCCTGCATTCATAAACAAAAAAGCAAGTATATTAATACGAGTTGTATTATTAGAAAATCTAGTAATAGTTAATGCAGATACTATGCCAACAATTATTGGAATAGTAGCTAATGTACTCGACAAACTCAAATCGAAACCTTTTGTATGTATAATTTTAGGAAGCCAACCAGTAATACTATGAACTAAAAACATACCTCCAGTACCTAGAATTAATATATTAATAAACCTTTTTTTTGTAATTATTAATTTAAATATAGAAATACTATGTGATATATTTAATACGGTGGATTCTTTTTTATTTAATACTGTTTTATTTTTTGTAATGAAAAGCCATATCAACCCAGCTAAAAATGGCGCTAAACTATATAAAAAATAAACTAATTTCCAATTATTATTAAATAGAGGCATTATTAAAGAATTCATAGTGAATAATGAAAATATTCCACCAAACATTGGCCCAGTAAATAAAATACCCATAGATATAGCCCTACTTTTTTCGTCTTTCCATAAACTTGATACTTTAGGAACACCTACTGATATTAGAGGACCTCCAATTCCAAATAATGCAACTGCTAACCACATATGATAAAAATTATTAGATAGTCCTCTTGATATAAGGGATAAAGTAATTATTAATGCTGCTAAGAAAATTGACGCTTTTAATCCATATCTATCCAAAATAAAACCTGCAGGTAATGCAAAAAACATATAGGTAAATTGCCATGCACCAAGAATTAACCCCATCTGTTTATAAGATATATTTAAATCATGTGTAATATATGGAACTATAGGTGCAATAGAGGAAACAGAATAACCAAAACAAAAGTATATTAACCAGAGTCCAAATATAATAGACCAGCTTATGTTATCATTATTTATATTTTTTGTTAGCATAAAAATTTTTCTATTAATAAAGCAAAAGTTTAATATATACTTTTAAGAGTTATAAGTGGCAAACTGATATTATAAAAAATAGGTTAATATGTATTATTATTGTGAGAGAACTGCAGCTGATATCTTTTCAGAACCTCTGAATAGCATTACTAACCTTGCTTTCATATTAATTTCTTATTTGATTTTCAAAAAATATAAAAACTATGATTATGGTTTAATTTTTTCAGGTTTAATTTTCTGTATTGGTATAGGTAGTTTTCTTTTACATACTATTCCTTCTAAGATTACAGCTTTAGTGGATGTAATGTTTATTTTGTTTTTTATTATATTTTTTTTATATCTTCTTTACAGAGAAGTATTAAAATTAACAATAATGTATGCTTTATTTTTATCTTTGGCTTCGCCTATATTCTATTATTACTTAGGAAGCTCATTAAAAGAAAACATATTATTAGTTGGAGATTCAAGTTTTTATATAGTCATTTTGTTACATTTAAATTTGATATATTTTTACCTTTTAGTTAAAAAAGAAAATTTTAATAATTATATTTTATTTGCTGGTATTATTTTTTTGATATCAATATTTTTTAGAATTATTGATAAAGTTTACTGTGATATAAATTTATATGGGACTCATTTTTTATGGCATATTTTAAATAGTTTAGTTTTATTTTATTTAGTTAAATTTATCATTAGTAATTTAAGCTTCCACCCCAAAAATACCAACCAAGTCCTATGAAGAAGAGTGTATTTCCATATAAACCATGCTCTATCGATACTAATAGTAATGATCTATGTTTATTGTAAGTGTTTGCAAATAATAAACCTCCAATAAAGCTTAAAATGGGCGCTATAAAATTTAAAAACAGTATATGTGTAATAGAGAAAAATAGAGCACTAGAAATAACTAGATTGTTATCACTTTTAAAAATACTTTTATATCTATAAAAGAAAAATTTACAAAATATGAATTCTTGAGGTAGTGCAGAAAAAATTGGATATAAAATCATTATTTTCCATAAAATTTCTGGTCTATTATTTTGAATCATGAAAAATTTATCGTTAAAGAAATAGAAAGTTATAAGAAATAATAAAAAGCTGGCAAACATCCAACGTAATATAATTTTTACAAGTACCTTTATATCTATATTAAATATTTTTTTAAATTCATAAATGATATTTTTATGTTCTATAACATAAATAATTATACAATAAGAACATACCAAAAGTAGAACAGGAATTATTAAGTTAAATAATTTCATAACTAAAACAATATAAGGAACTATAGAACTAAGTATTATCAGTTCAAAAATTTTATAAATATTATGAGTTAATATATTGTAAAAAAAATTCATATCATTTTTCTTTTTATTATCTTACAGTATTTTATTATTTAAACTTATTTAACGCTTTTATATATATTTAAAAGGAATATTAAAATGAAAATTGCTCAATTCTCTTCTTTCGGTAAACCAGATGAAGTTATAGATTGTATAGACGTGAACGATTTAGGAGATCCAAATGACAATGAAGTTTTAATAGACGTTTTAGCATGTCCTATAAATCCAGCAGATGTTTTAAATATTGAAGGAAGATATGGAGTTAAAGCTAAACTTCCGGCAAGATTAGGAGCTGAGTGTGTAGGAAAAGTTAAAAAAGTTGGAGCTTCAGTTAAAGGATTTAAAGAGGGTGATATTGTTTTACCTTTAGACAGAGAAAATTGGGTGCAACAAAAAATAGTAGATGAAAAAAATCTTATTTTACTTCCGGATGATATAGACCCTATTCAATTATCTATGTTGAAGGTTAATCCGGCAACGGCATATTTAATGTTAAAAAAATATGTAAAATTGCAACCAGGTGATTGGATAATCCAAGATGCTGCAAATTCAGCTGTTGGACAGTATATAATTAGACTTGCCAAGATAGAAGGAATTAAAACAATTAATATTGTAAGGAGAAAAGAGTTAGCCAATGAACTTAAAGAAATAGGAGCTGACTTTGTCATTCTGGATACTCCAAATATGGCCTCTGAAGTAAAAGAGTTAACTAATGACAGTGATATAAAATTAGCTATTGATGCTGTAGGAGGTGATATTATTCTTAGAATAGGAGATTGCTTGGCAGAAGAAGCTACAATTTTAAATTATGGGTTATTATCTGGTAAAAATATCGAGATGACATCTTATCAAACTGTATTTAAAAGATTAGTTCTGACAGGTTTTTGGTTAATGCCGTGGTTACAAAAAATGGAAAGGCAAGAAATTTTTGAAATGTATAATCATCTTGCAAGTTTAATAGCATCTCAAAAATTACATGTACCAATAGAGAAAACTTATCCTTTAGAAGAAATTAAAAAGGCAGTTAAACATGCAGCAACTTATAATCGTTCAGGGAAAATAATTATAACGCCAAATGGATAATGTATTAATAGCCTTTATCAACCATCACATTAAGTAGGTATGGTTTTTTATATTTAAATGCTTTTTTGAAGATACTATCTAAATTTTTTGGGTTGTTAATAGTTTCAGATTGAATGCCTAAGGAATTAGCAAGTTTCGAAAAATCTATTTTTGGTTTATTAAAATCCATTCCTACAAAATTTGTATTTTTATGAAAAGCCTCTAGCCTTTCTTTAATTATTCTATAACTTTGATTATTAGCTATGATATAGACTATAGGAAGTTTGTAATGTGCTGCAGACCATAGTGATTGAATTCCATACATAGAACTTCCATCTCCAATAATTGCTATAATAGTTTTACTTGGGTTAGCTAATGCAATACCTATTGCTCCAGATACAGCCCATCCAATACCTCCGCTTGCTAAGCCATAGAAGTCTTTATTATTCTTATAAGGTAAATAATTTAGAAGAGCTCTTGTAGATACAAGTCCTTCCTCCACTACAATATTATTTTTTGTAATATTATTAGCTATATTCATCATCAACCAATTAGGAGTAATAGGTTTTTTTAATTTATCATCCAAAGTTTTAGAAATGAGTTTTTTCTTTTTCACGGTCCAATTGTTTTTAGCTATATGCTCTAAATTTTTTTTTGCTTTCACACTTTCTTTTGATGTTAGAGTGTTTTTTAAATATTGATTAATATCATGCAAAGTGTTTTTAACATTTCCAATTATGGCTAGTTCTGTGAAATAATTTTTTCCTATTTCCCATTCATTTATACCTATGTGAATTATTGGCATTTTTGATGGAAGAGGTTCGGTATCGTTCCAAACGGACATCCTTAAACCGTCACATCCTACACAAATGAGAAGATCATAGTTTTCTAATATCTTCTTGGTAGGATTTTGTAATCTTGGAAGAGCACCCATAAATGCAATATGTTCAGATGGGAAGTGTGAGCCATGGGGAACAGTTTGTTGATATACGGCAGAACCTGAGAGTTCTGCAAACATAGCCACCTCTTTAAAAGCATTATAACTAGCTACTTCATGACCGACTACAATTATAGGTTTATTAAATTTAGTAATTTTTTTTGCTATCAATTCAATTGAGTTATGACTTGGTCTATAAGAATCTATAATCCTAGTAGGGCTACCTAAATCTATTTTTGCTTCAGTGTTAAGAATGTCTCCTGGTAAAGATATAAAGACAGGGCCAGTAGGTGGAGAAAGAGCAATTTTAGCAGCTCTTCTCATGATCCTAGGTAAATCTTCTAGTCTAGTGACTTCTGTAGCCCATTTTACTAGTGGNTCAGCCATTCTGACTAATGGTCCGTAAAGCATTGGTTCCATTAAACCATGGCCTTGCTCTTGCTGTCCTGCTGTTATAATTATAGGACTTCCTACGAATTTAGCATTATAAATAGCACCCATAGCATTTCCTAATCCAGGTGCTACATGAACATTGCAAGCAGATAATTTTCCAGTAGCTCTAGANTANCCATCTGCCATAGCAACTACTATTGCTTCTTGAAGCCCTAATATNTATTTTATCTCAGGATATTCTTTTAAAGCGTGCATTATTGGAAGTTCAGTTGTTCCTGGNTTACCAAAAAGGTGAGTAACTCCCTCACTTTTTAGAATAGATAAAAAAGCAGAACGGCCTGTAATTTTTTTCATATATATATATATCCTTTTAGCTTCTAATTATTATTTATATGATTTATAATTTATGCAATTATTATTTTAATTATAGGTGTAAAATGTTTATCACAAGAGTTATTGGAAAAGCTATAGTTTCAGCTGCTTTATTAGGTGGGGGCTATATTTTATATAAAAGAATTAAAAAGAGGAAAATAATGCTTGATAAAGATAAGGCTAAAGAATAAGGAGCATAATTAATTTTTTCACTAAAATATAAATTACCCGTATTTATTTCCGCTTGGTTGTCCATGATTGCTTTATGGACTGTCTTTATAAAATTTGGTTTTCCTATTATGTATGCATTGAATTATGGTGAAAGTTTTACCAGGTTTGTAATGTGGGACTTTTGGTGGGTGGCTCATCTCTGGTTAGCTTGGAGTTTTTTAAATATATCACACAAAACTTATTATATAGGTTTATTAATATGTTTTTTAGAATTAATAATTATTTTATATAAACTATATAATTTTTTCGAATCACCTAATTGGAGTATTTGGGATACTAGTTGGATGATAAANAAAATTTTTGTATTAGGATTGTTTCTATTTATTACTTTAATTATTCTGAAGAATAAATATTATATATTAAATCTGAATAAGAAATAATATTGAGGTATATATTATGTTATTAAATCGAAGGTCCTTTCTTTTAAGCACATTATTATCGGGTAATTTTAAAATTGCTAATGCAAAAAGAAATACTTTAAAAACAGAATTAGTAAGATTAGGAAATACAGANTTAATTATACCAAATATCGGATATGGATCATCAAGTACATCTGATGAAAACATTGTCAAGCATGCTTTCAAGAATGGTATTAGATATTTCGATACTGCAGAATCGTATGTTGGTGGAGATTCCGAGAGTTCTATTGGTAATGCCTTAAAAGATGTAAGACATGAAATAGTTATTGGAACCAAAACTAAAGCGCGCACATATGATAATAAAAGGGATTATATGAAATCTCTTGAAGATTCTTTAAAGAGACTTAGAACAGATTATATAGATATATATTATAATCATGCAGTAAACTCTATTTCTAGATTAGAAAATACTGATTGGTGGGAGTTTATTGATAAAGCAAAATCTGACGGAAAGATAAGATATAGTGGAGTTTCAGGACATGGCAGCAATTTAGCAGATTGTTTAGAATATTGTATAGATAGAAATTTAGTTGATGTAATATTATCTGCTTTCAGTTTTGCTCAAGACCCAAAGTTTTTTGAAAAATTAAGACATACTTTTCATTTTGTTGCAATTAATCCAAGATTACCAGAAGTTTTACTAAAAGCTAAAAATAAAGGTATTGGAATAATTGCTATGAAAACTTTAGCTGGAGCAAGACTTAATGATATGAGACCTTATGAAAATGAAGATTTTACATACGCTCAAGCTGCTATTAAATGGGCATTAAATACTGATTATGCTGATGCAGCAATTATTTCTATGACTTCAAATTCACTTATTAATGAATTAACAAGTATATCCAATAAAAAATTTACAGATAATAAATCTTTCTCTTTATTAAAGCAGTATTATAAATTAAATCATGAAAACATATGCCCACCAGGGTGTGGAGCATGTAAAAATTCTTGCCCAAATGACGTTCAAATATCTGATGTTATGAGATCTAAAATGTATGCTCTAGATTATAAAAACCCAAATAAAGCATTAATATCATATTCGGCGATAGAAAATAATGCTTCTGCTTGTTTATCTTGTTCTGGAAAACCATGTTTAGGTAGCTGTGATTATAATTTAGACATTAAAAAATTAAATACTTCATCACATAAACTATTATCATAATTTACGGTAATATATTTGTAATAATAAATGGTTGATTTCTATATAGATTCATGTTTTTAATTAATTTTTAGAGTTAATAGGGAAAGTTTCAATTCATGATAATTAATAATTTATTTTTAAAAGAATGGGTGGAAGAAATTGAAAAGCTTTGCACTCCTAAAAATGTTTATTTATGTGATGGCACCCAAGCAGAATATGATAGACTTTGTGAAGAGATGGTTGAAGCTGGAACCTTTATTAGGCTAAACAGTGAAAAAAGACCTAATAGTTATTTAGCACGTTCTCATCCAAGTGACGTCGCAAGAGTTGAAGATAGAACATTTATTTGTACTTCTCAGGAACAAGATGTAGGCCCAACTAATAATTGGTCAGATATTGGATCAATGAAAAATAAATTAGATGATTTATTTAAAGGCTGTATGGCCGGAAGAACTATGTATGTTATACCATTTTCAATGGGCCCATTAAATTCTCCAATTTCTCATATTGGAATTCAAATTTCGGATAGTCCTTATGTAGTTGTAAATCAAAGAATAATGACAAGAATGGGAAAAGAAGTTTTAGATATTTTGGGAGAAAAGAATAACTTTATCAAATGTATGCATTCAGTTGGTATGCCACTTGAAGTTAATCAGCCCGATATAAGTTGGCCATGTGCTCCAAACCCTGANGATAAGTATATAGTTCATTTTCCCGAAGACAGATCAATATGGTCTTATGGTTCAGGTTATGGAGGTAATGCTCTTTTAGGTAAGAAATGTTTTGCTTTAAGAATTGCATCTAAAATGGCAAACGAAGAAGGTTGGTTAGCTGAACACATGCTTATACTTGGTTTAGAGGACCCTCAAGGTGAAACTACATATGTAGGAGCAGCATTTCCTAGTGCTTGTGGAAAAACAAATTTAGCTATGATGATGCCTCCTGAAGGTTTTGAAGGCTGGAAAGTTAAAACCGTAGGAGATGATATTGCCTGGATAAAACCTAACCCAGATGGAAAATTTAGGGCTATTAATCCTGAAGCNGGNTTTTTTGGAGTAGCTCCNGGAACATCATATAGTACNAATCCTAATGCTATGGAGATGCTAAAAAATAATTGTATATTTACGAATGTAGCCTTAACAGATGACGGTGATGTTTGGTGGGAAGGAATGGACGGTGATCCTCCAATTCACGCAATAGATTGGCAAGGAAATGATTGGACGCCAGATAGTAATGTTAAAGCTGCTCATCCTAATGCACGTTTTACTGTTCCGTCCTCACAATGTCCTTCACTAGATAAGGATTGGGAAAACCCTGAAGGGGTAACAATTGAAGCTTTTATATTTGGTGGACGTTTATCAAAAACTTTTCCTTTAGTATATGAATCTTTTAATTGGGATCACGGAATTTTTATGGCTTCTACAATGGGCTCAGAGGCTACAGCTGCTGCTATTAACCAAGCTTCAATAAGAAGAGATCCTTTTGCGATGCTTCCTTTTTGTGGATATAACATGGCTAAACATTGGAGACATTGGTTAGATCTAGGTCATAAATATACAGAAAATTGTCCAAAGATATTTAGAGTAAATTGGTTCAGAAAAGATAGTAGTGGTAATTTTATATGGCCAGGCTTTGGCGAAAACATGAGGATATTAAAATGGATTGTAGATAGGGTTAAAGGAAAAGTATCTGCAAAAAGTAATAGTTTTGGTTTAGTTCCTTATTTTGATGATATTATATGGAGCGGTCTAGAATTTGATAGTGAAAAGTTTTCATCTTTAATTGAGGTTCCAAAAAATGAAGGACTTAGAGAAATTCATGAAGTAAAGGAACATTTTAATAGATTTGGTGAATTCATGCCTAATGAATTAGAATCACAAAGAATAGAATTAGAACAAAGATTACATAAAGAAGCTTAAATTATTATTTAATTATAACCTTAATTTTTTTAGCTGCCTCTTTAGCTTCCTCAAGTGATGGAGATAAAACAACTGCCATCCTTCTATGTTTTCTGGTGGTTAGCTTTCCAAATATTCTAACATCTATATTTTCATTCAATAGAGCTTCTTCTATTCCTTCATAAGAATGAACATTTCCCTCTGTCTCTGCTAGTATCACATGACTTGCTCCTTCAGAAAAATTATCATCAATCATATTTTGTGTAATTGGTAGTTCTAAAAAAGCTCTAACATGCAAATCAAATTCGCTTAATCTCTGAGTTTTCATTGTAACCATACCAGTATCATGAGGACGAGGACTTAATTCACTAAAAATAACATTATTATCTTTAATAAAAAACTCTACTCCAAAAATTCCTTTTCCTCCTAATTCATTTGTAATTTTTCTTGCTATATCTTGTGCTTTTATAATTGCATCTTTATCCATCTCCTGAGGCTGCCAACTATATTGATAGTCTCCTCTTTCTTGATAGTGTCCTATAGGAGGACAAAATACGGTGGGACCATTTTTTTGTTTTACAGTTAAAAGTGTAATTTCATAATCAAAATTTATAAATTCTTCAATAATTACTCTTATTCTATCTCCTCTAGCGCCTTCAATAGCGTAATTCCAGGCTTCTTTTATTTCTGAAGCAGAATTAACAGTGCTTTGTCCTTTTCCTGAACTACTCATTACTGGTTTAACAACGCAAGGGATCCCAATTTCTTCAATTGCCTTTGTAAAATCAGTAATATTTTCTGCATATTGGTATTTTGCCGTGGGTAATCCAATAGATTTTGCAAGATCTCGGATTCTATCTCTATTCATAGTAAGGTTCGCAGCTCTCGCAGTAGGAATAACTGTTTGTCCTTCTTGTTCTACTTCTAATAGAACTTCTGTACGAATTGCTTCTATTTCAGGAACTATTAAGTCTGGTTTATGCTTTTGTATACAGTTTTTTAATTCTTGATGGTTAAGCATATTGATTACTTCATATTTATCTGCAACTTGCATACCAGGAGCATTATCATATCTATCGACAGCAACTACCTCGCATCCTAGTCTTTGTGCACTTATAATAACTTCCTTTCCAAGTTCTCCAGATCCTAATAACATAATTTTTTTCATATTTAATTTACCACGCCGTTATAAAATAATATTTTTTATAATTCTCTTATTTGATATAAACACAGTTAAAATATATTATAATAAAATATATTATGCTATAATGTTTTTTTTATTTTTAATNTTTTTGGAAGGTTATTATGGTTCTAAATCGAAGAAATTTTATTAAATATTCTATCATTTCATCATTAGTTNCNCATACAGGGGGTAGTATTTCTAATACATATGCTTCAGATACTAATATATCCTTAAGAAGTTTAAATGTAGGTATAGAAAGTGACATTTTACTTGTAATAGATGTACAAAATGATTTTTGCCCAGGAGGAAGCTTGGGAGTAAAGGATGGAGATAAAATTATAAAAAATATTAATACAATCCAGGAAAGCTTTAATAATGTTGCTTTAACTCAGGATTGGCATCCTAAAAACCATAGTTCTTTTATAACTGAGTATACTGATAAAGAAGTTTTTTCTTCAATAGATATGCCTTATGGAAAGCAAACTTTGTGGCCAGCTCACTGTATACAGGGAACTAATGGTGCGGACTTTCATAAGGACCTAAACACTATAAAAGCTAATACAATTATTAGAAAAGGATTTAGAAAAGAGATAGATTCCTATTCTGCCTTCTGGGAAAATGATAGGGTTACGCCTACAGGATTAGAAGGCACATTAAAGACTATGGGNGTAAAAAGAGTTTTTGTATGCGGACTTGCATTAGATTTCTGTGTTGCCTATAGCGCAATTGATTCAGTAATTGCTGGTTTTGATACGTACGTTATTATGAATGCTACAAAGCCAGTAGATCTGCCTGGATCGGTTGAGGCTACATTTAAAGCTTTTAATCAATATAATATAAATAGAGTTGAACTATAATGACTTACAAACTAGAAAATTTTTTTGCTNCAGGTTTACCTGATGCAACCGGAGCTTATAATGGTTTTCCTGAGTATAATTTTGTTGGAGGNCATAANTCTGAAAAAAATATTCCTATAAAAGAATTAGTTAAGTCAGCAGAAAGTGTACTTTCAAAAGAAGGAAAAAATTTAGCTCTGTATGGTCATAATAGTGGTCCACAAGGTAATTTAGCGTTAAGAGAATTTTTAGTTTCTTATTTAGATGAACATACAGGAATGAAAATTGATACTGGTAATATTTTACTTACTTCTGGTTCTCTTCAAGCACTTGATTTAGTAAATAAATTATTTCTGAAAAAAGGTGATACTGTTTTAGTAGAAGAAGCTACNTATGGCGGAGCAATTTCAAGAATAGAAAGTTTAGGAGTAAAACATTTAGGTATTAAACTTGATAATGAAGGTATTTGTCCTCAACATTTAATACAAATATTAGAAATGTTAAAAGCAAAAGATATTTCTCCAAAATATTTATACACTATTCCAACAGTGCAAAATCCAACTGCTACAGTTATGCCTGAAAAAAGAAGAAGAGAAATTCTTGAAATAGCAAAAAAATATAACTTTCTTATTTTTGAAGATGATTGCTATGCTGATTTAACATGGGATAGAAAAAGGCCCAANTCTATATACTCTTTATGTGATGAAGATAGAGTTATTTATTGTGGCTCATTTTCTAAGTCAATAGCACCTGCTTTAAGAGTAGGTTATATAATTGCTTCCTGGAAAGCTATAAGTAAAATATTAGCATACAAAAATGACGGAGGATCAGGTGCAATTGAACAGATGATTTTAGCAGATTTTTGTAAAAATAATTATAAAAAACATGCGGATGAACTTGTCATAGAGTTAGAAAGAAAATGTGATTTAATGATGCAATGTCTTGATATGGAATTTGGTTCTATTGCAGAATTTACTAAACCTAAAGGAGGAATTTTTATCTGGATTACTTTCCCAGCTAATATAAATACTAATCGACTATTTAAAGTAGCCTCTGAAAAAGGAGTAGCACTTAATCCTGGCTCAGAGTGGGTTAGNAAATCAGAAGAAGGTATAAATAAAATCAGACTATGTTTTGCTAATCCAAAAGATGAAATTATTAAGGACGGTATAAGCCATTTAGCTCAAATTTGCTATGATGAATTTGGTATACCAAGTACGGGAGCTAATGTAAAAAGATAACTAATTACTATGCTCTTTAACTTTTAAGAATTTAATTGTTGGCCATTCTTCTATGGTATGATCTAAATGCCAGTTATTTCTAGCTAAAAAAACAGGGTTTCCTTTATGATCGTCACAAGTAGCATCGGTATGTTTCTTAAGAAAATTATTTAAGACATTATTATCATCACAGTTAATCCATCTAGCTGTAACTAAATTNCTATTTTCAAATATAACAGGTACTTCATATTCTGTTCTAATTCTATCCGCGAGAACTTCAAATTGTAATTGCCCAATTACTCCGACAATCCAATCACCACCTAGGTGCCTTTTAAAAGTGGATACTGCTCCTTCTTCTGCAAGTTGTTGAAGAGCTTTTCCTAAATGTTTAGTAAGTAAAGGGTCTTCAGGTCTCACTTTTTGGAGAAACTCCGGAGCAAAACTAGGTAATCCAGTAAAATTTAAACTTTCTCCTTCTGTTATGGTGTCTCCAATATGCAAATTACCATGGTTTGGAAGACCTATTATATCTCCAGCAAATGCTTCTTCTGCTAGTTCTCTATCTTGTGCTAAAAAAAGTATAGCATTATGGAGAGTTATACTTTTTTCTGTTCTAATTTGTTTAAGTTTCATTCCTCTTTTAAAGTGTCCAGAACATAAGCGCATAAAAGCAATTCTATCTCTATGCTTAGGATCCATATTGGCTTGAATTTTAAATATAAAACCAGACACTTTATTTTCTTCTGGCACTACACCTCTTTCAATAGAAGGTTGTATTCGAGGAGAAGGAGTTATATCAGCAAGGCCATTTAATAATTCTTGAACTCCGAAAGTATTTATAGCACTTCCNAAATAAATAGGTGTTANATTACCATCTAAGTAAGCCTTTTTATCAAANGGTTTACATAAGCCTTTCACCATTTCTATTTGTTCCTTAAGTTCTTTAAGTGCTTCTATAGGTATTCTCTTTTCTAGTTCTGGGTCTTCTAAACCTTTTAAAGTATCTATAATCTCAGGTTTTTTATTTTTATCTGATTTATTAATTAAAATTAGTTGATCTTTAATAAGGTCATANCATCCTAAAAATCTATTACCCATTCCAATTGGCCAACTAACTGGACAAACATCTATTTGTAATGTTTGCTCAATTTCATCTATTAGATCAAATGGATCTTTTGANTCTCTATCCATTTTATTGATAAATGTTGCAATTGGCATATCTCTTAATCTACAAACTTCAAATAATTTTTTTGTTTGCGTTTCAATACCTTGAGCACCATCTAAAACCATCACTGCTGAATCAACAGCTGTTAAAACTCTATACGTATCTTCAGAAAAATCCTGGTGACCAGGAGTATCGAGTAAATTAAATATTTTTTCTTTATAAGAAAAAGTCATAACGGAAGATGAAACAGAAATACCTCTTTCTCTTTCAACTTTCATCCAATCAGAGGTAGCTCTTCTTTGATTACCTCTTGCTTTTACTGCTCCAGCAAGTTGAATAGCACCTCCAAAAAGTAATAATTTTTCAGTTAGTGTAGTTTTACCTGCATCTGGATGAGCAATTATAGCAAAGGTTCTTCTTTTATTTATATTTTCTGTTAACTGATTCATGAGCAATATTTCTTATAATAATATTGTTACGTCAAGTTAAATTAATTACTATATTAAATAATAATTTAAATTAACAAGGTGATATATGGTCTTAGAAAGATGGCATAATTTTGTTAAAACAAAAGATGCAAGTATTCTTGATAGTTTAATATCAGAAGATGCAGTTTTTTATTCNCCAGTAGTGCANACTCCTCAAAGAGGAGATAAAATAACTAAAACTTATTTAAAAGCAGCAGCAGAAGTNCTATTTGGNAATTCTTTTAAATATATAAATGAAATCCACAAAGATAATCATGCAATATGCGAATTTGAGTGTAAACTTGATAATATATATATTAACGGTATTGATATTATTTCATGGGATAATAATAAAATAATTACTTTTAAAGTAATGGTAAGACCTTTAAAAGGCATNTTATTACTAAAAGATAAAATGGCATCTATTTTAGTAAATAAATAGTTTAAGTTTTATAAAAATTATTTAAAGTAGTTGATGTTTCTTCCACTAATAATTCTATTAGTTTTTGAGAAGTTACATTCCTATTCATAGGAGCTGATTGACCTGCCCAGAGAGATAGAAAATCATCGTTTCCATGATCTGCNGCAATATTAGCTAAAGGTTTAATAATTGAACTTACCGTTGGAAAGTCTGGAATTATATCATTTTTATTTTCCATATCTTCTATTAATCTATTTACTATTCCCCTAGCTGGCCTGCCTGTGAATGNAGATGTTATTCTTGTTNCTCTANTTGATGAATCACTTAAAGCTTTTTTCCANAGTGGATGAACTGAGGCTTCNGGACAAGATAAAAATGCGGTACCAAGTTGAACTCCTTTTGCACCTAACATCATTGCTGCCGCTATTCCTTTGCCATTAGCTATTCCTCCTGCAGCAATGATAGGAAGTGATGTTGCATCTACAATTTGAGGTAATAANGAAAATAATCCTATTTCTCCTTCTTTATAAGTTGATGCAAAAGTTCCTCTATGTCCTCCTGCTTCATAGCCTTGAGCAATAATTGCATCAGCTCCAGAACTTTCTAATATCTTTGCCTCCTCTACAGTAGTTGCAGAACTAATAATATATATATTTTGATTTTTAATAGATTTAATATAATTTTCATCAGGTAAACCAAAATGAAAACTAACAACCTTAGGATTCATTTTTAATAATAAATCAAGGTGTTCTTTATTAAAAGTCTCGGTTGTATTTACTAATTTTGGTATTTCAGTAATTTTATATTCTTCAAAATATTTTTTAANTTCATTCATATATTTTTTAGCTTTGATATCATTTTTATTAGGTTCTTTATGTGTCATAAAATTTAGGTTTATACTATGATTAGTTTTGGATAATATTTTATGATAATCAGNTAATATATTTTCAATTTTATGATAACTTAATCCAAGTGATCCTAATGCACCAGCATTAGAAACTGCTGCTGCAAGTTCTATACTTGCTGCACTNGCCATNGGCGCTTGTATAATAGGATATTTAATTTTTAGAGCTTTTGTGAAANTATTTTCAAACCAAACCATTTAATTTCCAGTAAATTGAGGTTTTCTTTTTTCTACAAATGCCTTTATTCCTTCTTTATGATCATTAGATTTAGAAATTCTAATTAGTTCAACAGCCTCTTGATTTAATGATTCTTCCAGACTTAAATGGTAAGAGCTTTGAATATTATTTTTCATAACCTTAAGAGCGATTGGCGAGAAGTTACTCAAAATATTGGCATATTCTAGACAATGCTTTAATAGTTTATCACTTTCTATTACTTTATCGAATAATCCAATATTTAAGGCTTCTTTAGATAATACTCTACAATTACTCAGCATCATATCTTTAGACTTAGAACTCCCTATTAATCTTGGTAATAACCAGGACATACCATAATCACCAGTTAAAGCTATTTTCCCATAACCTGCTATAGCAAAAGCATTTTCACTAGCATATCTAAAATCGCATGCTAGTGCTATTGATAATCCTGCTCCTGCAGCTGCACCTGGGAGAGCNGCAATTGTAGGCTTACTAAAATTATAAAGGCTATGTGTTAATGTCATTTGTTTTTTTTGTAAATTTTTAATAACATTTTCTTCAGATTCTTCTTCACTCCAACCACCTTTTTNGGATTTTGATGAATTCATAGATTTTACATCACCCCCAGCACAAAAAGCATCNCCTGCACCGGTAATTATAAGAACATTTACTCTATCATCTATATTAAAGTTTGAAATTTGTTTTCTTAATGCAGGAGTTAGTTCATCGGATAAGGCATTTTTTGCCTCNGGTCTATTTAATGTTATAATTCCTACATTTCCATGTATATGAGATAATAATTGTCTGGTTCCGGTATCTAATTCTATAATGTTTTTCATAATAATTCCGCATCTATTTTAAATATGGATTGTTATGATCATTCTTTCACATATNTTATGCAAGAATAAATTTAAATTATTTTTATTTATGATATAATTATTTTTACTTATAAAAATTTTTATAAAATNGGAGTGAAGAATGTTTGATAATGTACAAATAAATATTCCTGGTGGATTAGATTTTGATGTTCCAAAAATGATTAAAGTAAAACAAAATTTTGAAGATCATAAAATAGATGATGTGGCTTTAGCAGTAAAAAATGAAATTTTAAAGCCAGAAATAACCAAAACTATTAAAGCAGGTGCTTCAATAGCAATAGGAGTTGGAAGCAGAGGGGTAGCTAATATAGATATTGCAGTCAAGTCATTAGTCTCTTCACTTAAGGAATTAGGTGCAGTTCCATTTGTTTTTCCTGCAATGGGAAGCCATGGNGGAGGAACNGTAGAAAATCAAACAGCACTTTTAGCNGGNTATGGNGTAACNGAAGATAAAGTTGGAGCAGAGATANGAGCAACAATGGAAACTGTTGTACCTGTTGTTTTAGATGATGGTACAAAAGTACATATGGATAAATTTGCATATGAAGCTGATGGGGTNATTTTAATTAATAGAGTTAAACCGCATACAAATTTTAGAGGAGCAATAGAAAGCGGAATAGTCAAAATGATGACTATTGGTATGGGAAAAATTAACGGAGCTAGTGAACTTCATGGNTCATACCCTATGAGTAATTTTGGTACAGCTTTACCCAATGCAGCTAAACATTTACTTAAAAAAATTAATTTTTTATTTGGAGTNGGTCTAGTAGAAGATGCTTATGATCATACTGCAATTGTTGAAGCTATTCCATCTGATCAATTATTTGATAAAGAAGCTAATTTGCAGACTATGGCTAANAAATTAATGGGNAAGATATGCTTTGATCAAATTGATGTATTAGTGATTGATGAAATTGGAAAAGAAATTAGTGGNGGAGGCTGTGACCCAAATATNACTGGTAATAAAAATGAGCCAGGTTTTGAAAANCCTAATGTTTCTAAAATAGTTTTATTAGATCTGACCGATAAAACAAAAGGTAATGCAACTGGTTTTGCTGCTGCAGATGTTATAACTAAAAAATTATTTGATAAAATTGATTTTCCTACTACCTATGCAAATGTNGTTGCAAGTTCTAAATTAGAAGGAGGAAAAATTCCTATTCCAATGAAAGATGGAGATGAAGCAGTTAGGTTGGCACTTAAAACATTAAATGGTATAGACCCTATTAACGCTCGTGTAGTTCGAATTAAAAATACCTTAAAGCTGGCAGAGATATATGTTTCNGAATCAATGCTAAATGATGTTNATAGTANTTCTATGTTAGAAGCTATAACTTCTCCAGCTGAGATGTCTTTTAATNCTTCACAGTTTTAATCATAAAAATCAAAATGAGTAGAGAACAATTTAACTTTCATTATTCTTTTAGAATAAGATATTCAGAAGTAGATGCTCAGGGTATAGTATTTAATGCTCACTACTTAACTTTTTTTGATACAGCAATGACAGAGTATTTGCGACATATTAATTATGATTATGTAAATGAAGTAAAGGATAGAAACGAAGATTTTCACACAGTAAAAACTTTGGTAGAATATAAATCTCCAATTTATTTTGATCAAATTATTGATGTTTGTTTGAGAGTTAAAAAAATAGGTAATTCGAGTTTAACGTTTTACATAGAGATTCATCCGGAAGACAAAGATAATTGTTTAGCAACTGGTGAAGTAATCTGGGTTAATTCTGACCAGAAAAGCCATAAGTCCTGTCCATTATCAGACACAATAAAAGATAAAATTAATTTACTAGAAAAAATTTATTAAGATTTAAATTTTTTTATAGTCTCTCTTGCAATAATTAACTGCTGTATTTGACTAGTTCCTTCATAAATCCTAAACAATCTAGCATCACGATATAATCTTTCAACTGCATATTCTGACATATAACCTGCCCCTCCATGAATTTGGACAGCACGGTCTGCTATTTTCCCTAATATTTCTGAACAAAATAATTTTGCACATGAAGACTCTAAAGTTACATTTTGTCCTTTATCTCTCATTTTTGCTGTATTAATTATTAATCCTTTCGCTGCTAAAATTTCAGACTTACTATCTGCAATCATTGCTTGTATTAATTGAAAATTTGAAATTTCTTCACCAAATTGCTTCCTAGTAGTAGCAAATTTAAGAGCTTCGCTTAATAATCTTTCTGATAAACCTACACATATACCTGAGATATGAAGCCTACCCTTATCAAGAACTTTCATGGCGGTAGTAAAGCCTATACCTTCTTCAGCTCCTAATAAAGTATCTTCATTTACGATACAATTATCAAATATTATATCAGCAGTTAAAGCTCCACTTTGTCCCATTTTTTTATCAGGTTTGCCAATGGTAATTCCTGGTAAGGATGAATCAACTAAAAAACAGGAAATGGATGATGAAGACTTCTCTTTTTTAGTTCTCGCCATAACCGAAAAGACTCCTGCAATAGGAGCATTAGTAATATATCTTTTAGTGCCATTAATTATATATTTATTACCATTTTTTTTAGCTGTCGTCTTAATTGACATTGCATCAGAACCAGAGTCAGGTTCTGTAAGAGCAAATGAGCCTATTATTTCACCTGTAGAAAATTTTGGAAGATATTTACTTTTTTGTTCATCTGTTCCTGACATAACAATTGTTTGTGAACCTATACCTATATTAGTTCCAGCCATAGACCTAAAAGCAGGAGAAGCTCTACCTAATTCAAATGTTAATTCAACTTCTTGTTCCATAGAGAGATTGGAACCTCCATATTCAGTCGGAATAGATATTCCAAATAACCCAATATTTTTCATTTCTTCTACTATATCATTAGGTATATTATTAGTGTCAGCTACCTCCTCTTCTCGCGGTATAAGTTTATTATCAACAAATCTTTTAATGGTATCTAAAAATATAGAAAATGAATTATTATCAAGCGCCATTAATATCTCCTTTGGCTAAATAGAATCTATAAAATTAAAAACATCTTCATGTGAAGTAAATTTTATTCTTGGAGAACTTTTATTAGCTCTTTTTATTTCTTCTTGGTCAATTTTAAACCATTGTTCTTTAGATATATATTTTTTATTCTTTAAGTTTAATAATTTTTTTAAACCTTCTCTCCCAGAACTATTCTTACTTTTAACATTATTTTCTATATGTTCTGCAACTCTAGCTCCGTCATGTTTATTAGTTCCAATAACCCCACTTGGCCCTCTAGAAACCCATCCAGCCGCATATAATCTATCTTCTATAATATTATTTTTATGAATTATCATACCTGATTCATCAGATTTTAATCCTGTTATTTCATCACCTTGGTATCCGATTGCACTGATTACTAAACCAGCATTAATAGTTATACAGTCTTCATTGGAGGAAAGATTATTTTTAAACTTTAAGCCAGTTATTTCATTTTCTCCAATAAATTCAGTAGGACTTAGATGAAATTTAAATTCGACAGTTTTAGATTTATTTGAATTTTTAGGTTTGCTTTCATCAAATGATGTTAATATTCTATATTGCTTTGCTAAGTCACCATCTAGTAATTTTTTATCGATATTATTTTTAGTGCCAGGAGATAATATAGTATCACAATCTAATAATTCTCCCATTTCCCTAATCTCTACAGTGGTAAATTTTGCATCTAATGGACCACGTCTTCCAATTATGTATATATTTTTTATTGAAGAATTTTTTAGTGTATCTATTGCATACTGTGTAATATCTGTGCTTTCTAATTCTTTAATAGTCTTAACTAGTATTCTAGCGCAATCAATAGCAACATTTCCATTACCTATGATTATAGCTGTATCTGTATTTAGGCAAGGGTTTAAATTTTTATATTCAGGGTGCCCATTATACCAGTTTACAAATTGTGTAGCACCAAAGTACCCAGTTTTGTTTTTTTCATTTATATTTAATACTCTATCCTTTGCCATACCAGTAGCTATGACTACTGAATCATAAATTTCTAGAATTTCATTAATAGATGGATAATCATTTATTTCAACTCCTCCAAAAAATTCTACATTTGGATTATTTAAAACCCTTTCAAATACTCTAGAGACATTTTTAGTGCTTTGATGATCAGGCGCCACTCCAAACCTTATTAACCCATAAGGACAAAATAATTTTTCAATTATATCTATTTCACAATTTATATTTTTCTTAATAAGTGACTGAGCAGTATAAAATGCTGAAGGACCTGAACCAATTATTGCAATTTTTAAATTCATATCATACTCTTAATTTTTATATAGATTATATTCAAGGTAAATAATTAAAAAAGTTATTTTTAATTATTTTTCTAGGGCAAAGGGTAGTAATTATGCATGGATTAATTTCAGATAGACCATTATTAATTTCTTCATTATTAGAGCACGCAGCTAGGTATCATGGAAATACAGAAATTATTAGTGTAGATAGTAAAGATAAAACCATAAGATCAAATTATGAAAATGTTAATATCAGATCAAAAAAACTTGCACAGGCATTAATTAAACTAGGTGCAAAAAAAGGTGATACTATTGCTACAATGGCTTGGAGTAATCTGAGACATTATGAATTATATTTTGGAGTATCAGGAATAGGTTCTATTTGTCATACTATAAATCCTAGATTATTTCCTGAACAATTAGTTTTCATCATAAATGATGCTAAAGATAAGTTTTTATTTATTGATATAGATTTTATTCCATTAATTGAAAAACTAATGGATAAAATAACAAAAATAGAAAAAATTATTGTTTTATGTGATAAAAAGGATATGCCAAATTCTTCTATTATTAAAAACCTAATAAGCTACGAAGAATTAATAAATAGCGAAAATGGAGATTTTGATTGGCCATTGTTTGATGAAAAAACTGCCTCTTCATTATGCTATACGTCTGGAACTACAGGTAACCCAAAAGGCGTTTTATATGCTCATAGATCAACTGTTATTCACGCATTTGCCGCTGCTGCCCCTGATGCTATGAATTTATCGGCTAGAGATGTAATAATGCCAATTGCTCCAATGTTTCATGCTAATGCATGGGCCATTCCTTATGTGACCACTATGGTAGGCGCAAAATTAGTTTTACCTGGAAGGAATCTGGATGGAGAAAGCGTTCAAAACTTAATTGAAAATGAGCAAGTTACTTTTACTGCTGCAGTTCCTACTATATGGTTAATGCTTTTTGAGTATTTAGAGCAATCTGGTAAAAAATTAGATTCATTAAAAAGTTGCGTTGTAGGTGGTTCAGCTTGTCCAAGATTTATGATGGAAAAATTTTATGAAAAATATGGTGTAGAAGTTTTACATTGCTGGGGAATGACTGAAACTTCACCTATAGGAACTATAAATAGACCCTTAGCTAAGCACTATGGTCAGAGCTTTTCAGAAAGATTAGATGTGGCTGTAAAACAAGGAAGGCCGGTATACGGTGTAGAAATAAAAATAACGGATGAGAATGACATTACACTTCCAAATAACGGTAAAGATTTTGGTAATCTTTGGATTAGAGGGCCATGGATATGTTCTGGATATCTTAATATAGAAAAAAGTGAAACTCATGGCGAAGATGATTGGTTTATGACTGGTGATGTAGCCACTATTGATGAAGATGGGTTCATGCAAATAACCGATAGAACAAAAGATGTAATAAAATCTGGAGGAGAATGGATAAGTTCTATTGAAATTGAAAATTTTGCTGTTGGACATCCCTCAGTTATGGAAGCAGGAGTAATTGGAGTTTTTCATCCAAAATGGGACGAGAGACCTTTACTAATAATTGTTAAGAATGAAAATGCTAAAGTATCTAAAGAAGAAATATTAGATTTTTTAAAAGATAAAATAGTCTCTTGGTGGATGCCTGATGATGTAGTTTTTGTTGAATCTTTACCTCATACTGCTACAGGAAAAATTCAAAAATTAGCTTTAAGGGAACAATTTAAAGATTATAAATTTTAGATTTATGATTTAATAACATATTTCAACAGTCGCTGGGAGGATTGTAGGTGAAATTAATCATAAATATTTTTGTCTATATTCTACTAATTATGCATTCCTTATCATTTGCAAATAATAATCTTATTACATTAGATGAGTTAAAATCATTAGATTCTAATGTAGAAAAATTAGAAAAGTTAGAAAAAAATTATAATATTTATAAAGTATATTCTTTAAATGAGCTAAAGGGCTATGCTTTTTTAACATCAAGTTTCTCCGATGCTTTAGGTTTTTCTTCAGCAGAATTTAGAATTTTAATCTATATATCTACTAAAGGTGCAATTTTATCAGCCAAGTTACTTTCGCATTCAGAGCCATTATTTTTATACGATAAAGGAGAGGTAAGATATGAAGGTAAAGGTGTTGATGAAAGTATTTTATACAAGTTTATATTACAGTATAATAATAGGACTATTTCAAAATTAACGATTAATTCAAAAAATAAAGACTATAATATTGATGGAGTTTCTTCTGCAACCATAACATCTATATTAATGCATCAATCTATAATAGTATCTACTAATAAGGTTCTCAATATTATAGGTATTAATAATAATCAAAAAACTACTTTAGATCACAATAATTTTGTTCCTTTAAAATGGACTGAATTATTATCTGATGGCTCCATATCTAATAACAAAATTTATTATTCTTCTCAAAAAAATAGCTTAAGTCAAAATTCAAATGATGAATTATTATTAGATGTTTATTTTTCTTATGCTAATCCTATAGGCATAGGCCAAAATATATTTGGTAAAACTGAATATTTAAAAAAGTTCTTAAGAAGTGGCCAAGATATAAATGATAGGGGATTCTTTTTGGCAACTAATGGAAATTTTTCATTATTAGTTCCAAGAAAATGTTTAAAATATCAAACATCTATTAATATAAAAAATTGTGAAAATAAAGGTTTAGCTAAGACTTATTTTGATAGATTTTATTTACAGCAAGGCAAAAATAAATTTAACTTTAGGACTAGTGATAGAAAGAACTTTATGTTTACTAGAAATATAGAAGATTCTACACCCAGGTTTTTTAATGAAATTTCTTTACTTTTTATTGATAATCCAGAGGAATTTGATCCAGCCAAAAAAAGTACATTAGTAGTAAATTTTAATCCTCCCGATGATAATACACATGATCTTATTTTTGTACCTTATGAACCACCATCTAGATTAATAATAGAATCTGCAAATATAAATTTATCAAATACTGAGGGTTTAAACTGGATAGATGTATGGAAGCCGCAAATATTAAATATTATTATATTGGGGGTATTTATTTTGTTATGCAGCTTAGTTTTATATTATAAAGATTATCTTACAAAAAAACGTAAATTATTTTCTTTTATAAGGTTTGCATGTTTATTATTTTGTTTAGTATGGGTTGGTTTTATTACTGGTGCTCAGTTGACAATAGTAAATATTTTTAATTATTTACAACTTATATTTTTTTCAAACTTTAATTATTCAGTAATTATATTTGATCCATTAATTGTAGTAATATCTATTGCTACCGCTATTTCATTTATAATTCTTGGTCGAGGTTTTTTTTGTGGATGGTTATGTCCATTTGGAGCATTACAGGAAATAATTAATATTATATCGCGCAGTTTAGGTATAATCCAATTTAAAATTAAAGAAGTGTTTCATAGAAAATTAATTTATATAAAATATATAATTCTATCTATAATAACTATATTTTTATTTATAGACTTAGACACTGCATTAATAATGACTGAAGTGGAACCATTCAAAACTTCAATAACTTTGAAATTTATGAGAGAACTTAATTATGTGATTTACGCACTTATTTTATTATTTTTATCTGTTTTTATAAGTAGATTCTATTGTAGATATATTTGTCCATTAGGCGCAGCATTAGCAATAGGAGGAAAATTTAGGTTGTTTAGTATTTTGTTAAGGAGGAAAGAATGTGGTAATCCTTGTCATTTATGTGAAAAATCTTGTCCTACACAAGCTATTAAAAATAATGGAAAAATAGATATGAATGAGTGCTTTTATTGTTTAGATTGTCAGGAAGAGTACTATGATGTTCATAGATGTCCACCGTTAGTATTTAAACAAAAGAAATTAGTTAGGTGATGTTATGTTAGTAAAAGCCCTACAAAAATTAAAATCTTTTGGTTTTCAACCTAAAAAAATTCTGGATATAGGGGCCAATAAAGGCAAATGGACTCTAGAAATTAAGAAAAAAGTATTTCCTGACTCAGATTTCACATTAATTGAGGCAATAGAGTATAAAGAGTTAGAAAAATTATCAATGAAATATGATAATATAAATTTTATGAATATATTATTAGATGAAAAAGAACATGAAGTTACTTGGTATGAAAAAAGAAATACAGGAGACTCTTTATTTAGAGAAAATACCGGATATTTTGATGATTGCAAAGAACTAGTCAAAAATACTTCTACTTTAGATTTAACATTTAATGACAGTAACCTTTTCGAATTAATAAAAATTGATTGCCAAGGCGCTGAAATTCCTATTCTTAAGGGTGGTAAAAATTTAGTTCAAAATGCAACTGTAATTATATTAGAAGTTCCATTTATGGGAGAATATAATATTGGTGCTCCAAATTTTTATGAACATATAAAGTATATGGAAAATATAGGATATAGAGTTTTTGATATTGTAGAATTACATAGAGTAGATAATATATTAATTCAAATTGATGTTATTTTTATAAAAAAAGGTCATGATTTTGAAAACAAAGTAGATTTAATTATTAAAAAGCTGGGAAAATAATTATTTATAAAAGGAATTAGATATGAAAAAAGAGCTAGTTTTAATGTCAATGGAAGATAAGTTAGCAATACTAATGCTTAATAACGTTCCAAATAATTTGTTAAATGATAAATTCTTAGATGCTATTGAAAAAAAATTAATATTATCAAAAAATAAAGGTGCTAGAACAATATTGATATCAACAAAGTTAAAGCATTTTTCAGCAGGGGCAGATCCTAAATTTTTAATAAATTCGCAATCAAATAGTGATCCTATGAGATTAATAAATATCATAGAAAAAATAGAAGTACCATGTGTAGCAGCAATAAGAGGAGGAGCATTAGGAGGCGGTTTTGAATTAGCTTTAGGATGTGATTTTATTATAGCATCTGATACTGCGAGAATAGGCTTAGTGGAAGTTTCTGTGGGTCTCATGCCTTTATCAGGAGGTGTTCAACGTTTAGTTAATAGGGTAGGTCTTGCTAGAGCAAAAGAGATTACTATGTTTGGTAGAAGGTATGATGCTAAAACATTAGAAACCTGGGGAGCCATAAATATGGTTGTTCCAGAAATAAAACTATTAGATTCTGCAATATCATTTTCTAAGCAACTTGCTAATGGTCCTACTACATCCTTTAAAGAAATTAAAAAAATTGCAAATATTACAGCATTAAAAGGAATAAAAGAAGCTGATAAATATATGAAAAAATCTAATAATAAAGTTTTAACTTCTGAAGATGCAAAAAAAGGTATTTCATTTTTAGCAGGAAAGTTAAATACTATTAACTTTAAAGGAAAATAAAAAATGTCAGGACCTTTAAAAGGTATAAAAGTAGTTGATTTTACTAGAGTTTTAGCAGGACCTCATTTTACAAAAATGCTTTCAGATATGGGTGCAGAAGTTATAAAAATTGAACATCCAGAAACTGGAGACTTAGCTAGGTTGGGTAGTCCTATAAGTGGTAATTTTTCTCATTATTTTGTTCAGCAGAATATAGGGAAGAAATGTATTTCTTTAGATTTGAATAAGGATGAAGGAAGAGAGATAGTTAGAAAATTATGTGTTGAAGCAGATATAATTGCTGAAAACTTTAGACCTGGTACGTTGGGTGCTTTTGACTTAGATTATGATAGTATTAAGCTGCTCAATAAAAAAGCTGTATATGTATCTATTAGTGGATATGGCCAACATGGTCCTTTAAGAGGAAGAGCGGCGTTTGCTCCTACAGTTCACGCTGAATGTGGTACTGCTCATACTAAATTTAAACATATTGGTACAGCCTTAGACGATTTTTCTAATATGCAAAGTGATTTTTCTCATGCAGATGTTTATACAGGATTAGAGGCAGCAGTATCTTGTCTTGCAGCATTACACAATGCAGAAAAAACTGGATTAGGGCAACATATAGATGTGTCTTTAGCTGCAACTATGATAGCAGTTAATGAAAGAGCGCATGCAGAATTGGCTGGTATGGATGATAGAGATGATGAACCATTTGCACTATCTGCTCCAGACTCACCTTATATAAAGCTTTCTAATGGAGATATAGCAGTCATTGCTGCTAGTCCAATTTTAGGTGTAGTATTTTCGCGTTATGCGAGAATGATGAGACGTTTAGATTTATTAGAAAATCCGTTATTTAAAACAGCTAAATTACGTCGTAAGAATTTTAAAATATTGATGAAAGAAGTAAATGATTGGGCTTCAACTTTTAGAAGTATTGAAGACCTAGAAGCTCAAGTAGGAGAAGTAGGATTAGCAGTTGGTAAATTAAATAGTATGAAAGATTTTGCTGAAGGAGAATGGGGAAGTCATTGGGGTGCAGTAAGAGATGTTGAAGATGGAGAGGGGGGAATAATTAAAATACCAGGACTTCCTTGGAAATTTTCTAAAACTAATTGTTCTCCAGGTGATCATATGGCTACTAGAGGAATGGATAATATAAGTATTTTAAAAAATCTTGGTTATTCTGATNAAGAAATAAAAGACTTTTATAATGCAGAAGTTATAGCGGAAGGAAAATTTTAATTATGTTTGATTTGAATTTAAAAGATAAAGTTATTCTTATTACCGGTGGTAGTGACGGATTGGGTTTTGCTTCTGCCAGACTATTATCTGAACAAGGAGCTAAAGTTNTTATCTGTGGAAGAAGAGAAGATTATCTAAAAGAAAAAGCTAATTTAATCAGAGAAGAAACAAATAATGAAATATTAGATATTCAATGTGATGTAACTAATCCTGACCAGTGTAAGAATTTAGTTGAACAAACCATTTCAAAATTTAATAATATTGACGTTTTAGTCAATAATGCAGGTTCTTCAGCAGCTTTTAGTTTTGAAAGTGTCTCAGATGAAGATTGGGAAGATGATATCAACTTAAAGTTGATGGCAGCAATAAGAATGTGCAGATTAGTATTACCTTATATGAAATCTAGAAAGTCTGGTTCAATCATTAATGCAGCAATTGGAGGAGGAAAGGCACCTAACGCAGCACAACTTCCTACATCTGTAACTAGAGCTGCAGGTCTAAATTTAACTAAATCCTTATCTAATGAGTATGCACCATTTAATGTTAGGGTTAATGCTATTTGTATTGGTTTAATAAAAAGTTCTCAATGGGAAAGAAAAGCGCATAATTCCGATGTTGATACTTTNTATCAAGAATTATCAAAGAAAGTGCCAATGGGTAAAGTTGGTGAAGAAATTGATTATGCAAACTTAGTTGCCTTTTTATCATCAGATAGAAGTGCATATATTACAGGAACTGCAATTAATGTTGATGGAGGNATGTGCCCAGTATTTTAATTAATATTAATATCTAAGTTAGAATGTTCTATAATCGAGATTATTACAAATAATCATTATTTGAGTTAAACTTTTTATTTTTACCAAGTAGACCTTCTCCAGGTACGAAATTTACTTCTAAACGAATACCGTCTGGATCTTCAAATAAAATATAATAATAGCCTGGAGCCCATGCTCCTTCTAATGGTCCNCGTACTATATTAGTTTTCATTGATAGTAATTTTTGAGCAAGCTTATCTATGTCTTCTTTTGAACGAGCTCTGAAACAAAGATGATGTAATCCAATATTATTTTGACTAAAATCACTTGAGCTATCTTGATTATTTATTTGCTGAATTAAAACACCTGTTCTCGATCCAACATGATAACATGATTCTTCTCCATCATGAATTAATTTGAGACCTAAAAATGGAAGNAGTTCTTTATAGAATGGTTTTGATTTTTTTATATTTTTTACTGATAACGCTATATGGGCTATTCCATTAATATCTAACATTATTCATAATTCCCTGTTATTATTNATAACAANATTATCATATAATATAGGAAAGTTTAAAATGAAAGTTTCACGTATAGATACAATTAGGATTGAAGAATTTCCAAACTTACTTTTAGTAGAGATAAAAACAGATGAGGGATTAGTTGGATTAGGTGAAACTTTTTATGGTCCCGCTTCTGCAGAGGCACATATTCATGAAATAATTGCTCCATACCTCTTGGAAAAAAACCCTTTAAATATTGAATTGCATCAAAAAAATCTTATTGGATATACTGGTTTTGTTGGAGCATCAGCAGAAAGAAGAGGGTCTTCAGCTATAGACATTGCTTTATGGGATTTATGGGGACAAGAAACTTCTCAGCCTATTTATAATTTATTAGGAGGAAAAGTTAGAGATAAAATCAGAGTATATAATACATGCGCTGGTTCACATTATATTAGAAAGTTACCAACNCAAGGCACAAGTAATTTTGGTTTAGACAGTAGAGATAAATTTGAGGACTTAGATGCTTTTTTGAATAACCCTGTTGATTTAGCTTATTCTCTTTTAGATTCGGGAATAGATGCTATGAAAATTTGGCCCTTTGACTTTGCCGCAGAGAAATCAAATGGCCACTATATTTCTGCTAAAGATATGAAAATAGCTCTTACACCATTTGAGAAAATAAGAGAGAAATTAGGAGATAAAATTGATATTATGGCAGAATTACATTCTATGTGGAATAAACCACAAGCAATTAATATATGCAGGGAATTAGAAAATTATAATCCTTTATGGATAGAGGATCCAGTTTTTATGGATCATTTATCAAGTCTAGAGGAAGTTTGCAATAATACTTCAGCTCCNATCGCTGTTGGAGAGACAAGGGGAGGAAGAGCAGATTATAGATCTTTATTAGAGCTTAATACACTTTCTCAGTTAATTATGGATATTTCGTGGGGGGGAGGAATTTCAGAAGCTAATAAAGTTTCTTCAATGGCAGAAATATGGCACTTACCTATTGCATTTCATGATTGTACAGGACCAATTACTTTGACCGCAAGTACGCACTTAGCATTAGCAAATACAAATTGTTACATTCAAGAAATAGTAAGATCTTTTTATCATGGTTGGTATGGNGATTTAGTAACTAATTTACCGCCTNTAGAAAAAGGGTTTATTACTGTTCCTAAAGGAAATGGTCTAGGTTTATCATTAAATAAAGATATATATAAAAGAAAAGATACTCATATCAAAACGAGTAAAAATTAATTCATTAAAATTTTATGATGTACTTCAGAAATAATTTTATGATGTTTAACAGCATCCGGGTCTAGNTCAAATTTAGGAGGAACTTCATGTATAAAATTTTTATGTTCATCTATTCCTCTCACTAAAAGTGCTGAATCTTTATAATCTAATGCTTTNGTTTGTTTTACCTCTGGTGTTGTATATCTTATAGCAATACCAATTCTTCTATCCTNAGTAGTATTTATTTTTGATGAATGCGCTAATTTTACATGGTGTAATGAAATCTCACCTGCATTTAATGGCATCGCAACTGAATCATGGTTAGATAGTTTGATATCTAATTCTTGGCCACGGCTGAGTAAATTATTTTTATTAAAAGTTTCAGTATGATTTAAATTATTCCATTTATGGCTTTTAGGAATTACTTCCATAGGTCCAGTCTTAATGTTTGCATCTGAAAGTGCTAACCAGGCTGTAACTACGTCATCTGGNTCGAGACCCCAATATCCTGAATCTTGATGCCATGAAACGAAAGNGTTATCATTTGCTTCTTTAATAAAAAAATTAGAACTCCAGCATAATATATTNGGACCTAAAANATCTTCAATTACATCTAAAATATTTTTATTATTAACTATTTCATTGACCCATTTAAATAATAAATGAGCTTTGTGTCTATCATTTCCAGAAATAGTTTTTCCTTTAGACTTTTCATATTCTTCTAAATTATTTCTATACGACAACACTCTTTCTTCTGACAATATCTTAATAGGAAATAAAAAACCATTTTCCTTAAAAAATGTTTTCTGATCATTATTTAAAATTTTTGTCATTTTTATTATCTTTATTTAATTTTATTTAAAAAATCTTCTATTAAACCTTTAGGAGTTGATATTATATGTTCTTCTTTAGGAAATTCTCCTGATTGTACTTCTTTAATAAATTGTTTAAAACCGTCAACTCTCTCAGACTGCATTTTTTTCTTAAGTTCATATAAATTTTTATATTGTTTAGAGTGTCTTACATATGGAGGGCCATTATTACCTAATATATCATCTGCAAAAAGAAATTGGATATCTCCTCCTTTACCTGCTCCAATTGAAGATGTTAAAAGAGAAGTTCTTTTAGTAATTTCTATTAAAAGGTCCTCTGGAATAACCTCAACTTCTACAGCGTAAGCACCTGCATTTTCAAAGATTTTAATTTGGTTATAGATCCAAATTGCTTCATCTAAGTTTTTTCCAACAGCTTTTAAGCCTCCTGTCCAAGTACTTCTTCTTGGAACTAAGCCAGCATGACCTTGAACGGGAATACCAGCTTTTGTTGCAGCTTCAATAAACTCTGGACTCCATTGCGTCATAACAGCATCTGCCCCTATTTCCATAGCTTTATAGCCTAGTTTCACCGCTTCATCTTTTGTTGCAGCAGCTATTAGTGGACAAGAAAATGCCATAAAAGTATTTGGGGCAGCATTTCTTATAGCTATGGCTAGTTCAGGATTTTTTGGATCAAACCTTACTTTCATCGTATCTATGCCTGCTTCTTCAGCCGCCGCAGCTTCTTCGATAGAAAAAGGTACAGTTTCTGTTAAGGTTTTTTTTCCTTTTTGATCTCTTAGGTCTTTAACTGTATAGTTACGAGTTCCATAAGCACCCCCAACAGTCATAATTCTTTTTAGGCCTTTTTTATTCGCATCTCTTGAAGGTATGCTACCATCACCAGTTGCATGACTTGCCATGATTATTTCTCCTTATTTAATTAGTCAGAAATAACTTCTTTAACATCGTCAACAGTTTCTTTTGCTGTATCTTTTGTCCATTCATATGCATCATTAGCATTTTGTTTTATCCTATCATAAGTTGCGCAAGAACTTATAAAAATTAAACTGAGTAATATAATTAAAAATTTCATTTTATTTCCTTATAAATAATAGTTCTGTTTAGCGTATACTAAGGATAATTTTTGAGCATGTATAGAGTTTAAATATAATTATTATAAAATATAAAAACATATTATACTGATATTTATTATTAGAGGTATTTTTTATGAAAACAATTAGAAGAATAATTTTAAATAATGATAAAAAAGTTTTATATGGAAATGATGGTATTTATACTGAATTAAATAATATATCGTCAAAATATAAATTTTTACCTCCTGTTGAGCCAAGTATTATTGTATGTGTTCATTTAAATTATAGAAGTAGATTAGATGAACTTCAGAGAGTTCAGCCAGAAGCTCCTACATATTTTCTTAAACCCGTTTCCTGTATTAATAGTCATTTAGGTGAAATTGTTCGTCCACTAGGATGTAAATTTTTAAATTATGAAGGAGAAATAGCTTTAGTGGTTGGTAAAACAGCTAAAAATATAGATTTTAAAAAAGCAGGTGAATATATTTTAGGATATACAATAGCTAATGATTTTGGTTTACATGATTTTAGAGATACTGACGAAAATAGTATGGTAAGGGTTAAAGGAACAGATACATTNGGACCTATTGGACCAGATTTAGTAATGGACTGGGATTATAGGAATAAGTCTATTAAAACTTATGTAAATGGAAANATTGTTCAAGAATCTAATACAAATAATATGATATGGTCACCCGAATATTTATTAACTGATCTATCACGCTCAATTACATTTAAGAAGGGAGACATTATATTGACTGGTACTCCGGCAAATTCAAGACCGGTAAAACCTGGTTCAATAGTTAAGGTGGAAGTAGAAAACCTAGGTGTATTGGAGAATACTATAGTAGAAGGGATATCATCCTTATCAAGAGGTGTTGGAGCTATTCCTAAAGATTCTAAGCATATTAGATCTATTTCACTTGGTTCTGATANCAAATAATTAATATATAGGAGGCTAAATTTTAAAAAATGGTTGATAATAAATATATTGAAGCATGGAATAAAAGAATTACTCATAAAAATTTGTATGACTTAAAAATTCCGCAAAATAAAGAGGAAGCATATAAAATTCAGGGAGAATATGAAAAAGTTAGTAATAGTGATTTATTTGGATGGAAAATTGCTGCAACAAGCCTAGATGGACAAAAGCATATTGGAGTAAATGGTCCAATTGCAGGTAGGTTATTGAAAGAAAGATATAATAAATCAGGAGCATCAATTTCATTACAACAAAATATCATGAAGAAAGTTGAGGCTGAATTTGCATTTAAACTTTTAAATGATATTCAGCCTAGGCNTGAAAAATACTCTAAAGATGAAGTTTTAGAAAGCTTAGACTGTGTGGTNCCAGCTATTGAAATTCCTGATTCAAGATTTTTAAATTTTGATAAAGTGGGAGGTAATCTAATAATTGCAGATAATGCCTGTGCGGGTGATTTTATATTGAGTGATAATCTTTTTTCTGACTTTAAAAATATTGATTTTAAAAACTTTAAAGTTAACTGTTATAAAAATAATGAATTAGCTGAAAGTGGAATAGGAAGTAANGTTTTGGGAGATCCACTCATAGCATTAACATGGATTATAAATGAACTAAGTTCACTAAATATTACTTGTAAAAAACAACAAATAATTATGACAGGAACTTGTATTAAACCTTTAACAGTTCAGGCAGGTGATAATATAGTGATGGATTTTTGTGAGCTCGGTAGAGTAGATTGTCATCTTAATTAAATTTGTGAGAGCCAATCTTTTACTAATTTTTTAATTGAATACTTTATCTTAAAATTAGTATCTTTTTNTAATCTTTGCCAATTCATAATTGGATAAGTGGTCCCTATATTTTCAGTAATTAATAAATTTTTATTTTTATAAAATTTGTTAAATTCATTTAGTAATTTTAANGCGTCAGTTCTTATAGAAGCACAATTATAAATATTTTTTAATTTAATTTTGCTATCAATCATATTAATAACTATTTCTGAAGCATCTTTTATATATATTACATCTAAAGGCGTTGAAGGTAACGATAATTTATATTTAATATTTGGTTGGCTAATAGCATTAGCCATATCAGATATTCCGGCAGCTACTCCTCTATAATTTAAACCTGGTCCTATAATTATAGGAAACCTAATAGCACTAATANCCATTTTATAATTTTTAATATAGTAATTAGCTACTTGCTCAGCCATTACTTTAGTTAGACCATATTTAGTTGAGGGATTTAGTATAGAAGTTTCTTTTACTGATTCTTGTAAATAGGTNCTTTCCTCTCCAAAAACTACTGTAGAACTGGCCCATATTATTTTAGTGTTTTTACTTTTTAGGTTATCTAATAAATTTGCAAAACCAGTTACATTTATATTTAATGCTTTATTGAAATCTTCATTTGCAGCTTTTAATAGTCCGTTACCATTTCCCCCAAATGCAGCTAAATGTATGATATAATCCCATTCTTCTTCTTTTAATGCTTTGCGCATTTTATTTTTTTCAAGAGTACTACATTTAAAATAATGTTGAATTTTATAATTTTTAAGGTTTTTTTTATCTAAAAATATATCTAAAATAGAAACATTGTATGTTTGTAAATTTAATGCTTTCAGTATTCCTTGTCCTAGAAAACCATTACCACCAATGATTAATATATTTTTTTTTGCTAACATAATTTTTATAAAACCATTTATTNATATAAATTTAATCTTATGTGTTATTATTACGTAATATATGTATAATTTATATATTATTTCATTTATTATTATAGATTAATATATTATTTGGAGGTTTTAATGGAGTTAAAAGATATTAAACCAGATGAAAAATTAATTAAATTTAGAAAGACTTATAGAGAACAGATTGATGGATGGTATAATGGTTCATTACATGTAGCTATTATTTACTCAATTGGTGGTTTGTTAATGTTTCATTATGTAAATAATATTAATAATATAATAGCTTGGGAGCTAATTATAATTCCAGTTACATTTATTATATGTAATATTTTTGAATGGGCTTTACATAAACATGTAATGCATAAACCGCAGAATTTTCCAGGTGCTAGAGCTATATATTCTAGGCATACGCAACAGCACCATCAATTCTTTAGTAAAGATGAAATGCGCTTTGCCGGTTCGCATGATTGGAGNGTAACATTCTTTCCTCCTTATGCCCTAATAGTATTTACTTTAATCTCTATTCCTGGGTTGCTAATATTATCTTGGTTATTTACTCCTAATACTGGGTGGCTTTTTATAATAACAACTACTTCAATGTATCTTATTTATGAATCAATGCATTTTTGTTGCCATGTAGGAGATAATTTTTTATTAAGAAATTTACCCTTTGTAAATACTCTAAGGCGTCATCACGCTGCCCATCATGACCAAGGAGTCATGACAAAAATAAATATGAATTTAACTTTTCCTATAGCTGATTGGTTGTTTAAAACATCTGATCTTGATAGAAGTTTACTAGGCCATCTGTTAAATGGTTATAGTGAAAAACATAAGAGGTAAAATTATGCCAACAAAATATAAAATTATTTTAACTGCTTTAGTTATTATAGTAGGTTTTGTAACTATTATTNTTCAAAACCCAGATTTATCAAGAGTGGCTTTTTTATATGATTATTACTTATTACCTACTTCATTATTAATTAAAAAATATGCAAGTGTAATAGTTATAGTANTAGTNCAATTTTTGATGATATTAGGTTTATGGATATTTCCTGAGGCAAAGGGTAAAATATCTATAAAGGATATAAAAAGTGAGTAACGTTTTTGTTTCCAAAGAAATATTAGAATCAGATATTCTTTCAGTTACTATAAAAAATCATAATAAAAGGAATGCATTATCAGATGGTATTAAATTAGAACTCGAAAATATTGCTCTTGAATTAAGAGATAAGACTGAAATAAAAGCTGTTATACTATCTGGAGAAAAAGGAAATTTTTGTTCTGGTAATGATATTAAAGAAAAGAATGCGTTTGGCGATGGACTAGATTTAGAGGCAGCTCGTCAGAAAAATCGTCTAGGACTAAGAATGTGTGATGCATGGACAAATATTCCTCAGATTNCTGTAGCCTCTATAGAAGGGGCATGTATAGGAGGAGGAGTTTCATTAGCATTAGCATGTGATTTCAGATTTTGTGGGCCTGAATCATATTTTTATGTTCCCGAGATCGAATTAGGCTTCACATATGCTTGGGGAACAATTCCAAAATTAGTTTCTCTTGTAGGTCCTTCCAAAGCTAAATTAATGACTATTGCATGTAAAAAAATAAACGCGAAATCTNTAATAGATTGGGGTTTATGTGAAAAAATTTCAGATACCCCATTAAATGCATCCAAAGAGTTTTTAAAAAATATTGTGTTAAAGCCATTAGTAGCTCAGCAAATGGTAAAAGAGTCAATTAATAGACTTACAAATGTTAATCAAATATCTATTTTGGAGCAAGACCAAGTTCTNTTAACTNGGAAGTTTAAAGAGTAGTATATAATTATTTAGTATTAATTTGCCAGCAATGTAATATTAATGTATGTTCTTACAGCGGATTTTTAGTAGGTCAACTGGAGGCCAAACCGCTCTGTATTTATACAGTTTTTTTGAAGAAAACTACTATTTGTAGTTATTTATGGAGTTTTACGCCAGTCGAATGTATGAATTTACAATTTTGATCTCCTAAATTATAAGATAAGGAAAAAGATATGCCTGTAGGTATTGTTAAGTGGTTTAACCCTAAAAAAGGTTATGGTTTTATTAGTCCAGAAGATGGTGATAAAGATGCATTTGTGCATATTACTGCCGTTCAAGGTGCAGGACTAGATACTCTTAATGAGGGAGACAAAGTAGAATATGAATTAGTAGAAGGCCAAAATGGTAAAGCTTCTGCAGATAATTTAAAAATTGTTAGTTAATTAATAATTTATTCTATTATAATTTCAGGGTTATATTATGTAATCCTGAAATTATTTTTTCATAAAATCATTTTTCACAAAAAATATTGTCCCAAATATAATTAGGCTACTACCTATTATAATATTGTAGGTCATTATTTCATCATAATAGTACCATCCTATTACTGCTATTAAAGGCAGTCTTATATAATCTATTGGTAAGATAACTGTTGCATCCGAATTTTTCAAAGCGCTTGATAGAGATAAGTGTGCAAGCAAAGATGTAATAGTTAGAAATATAATTAATGGTAATTCATTCAATATATAATAATTCATATTACCAACTAATATTGAGCCTATAAATGAAAAGGGTAATTGAATAACTGACATAAAAAAAAGTATTGATAAAATACTATCTGTTTCGGTAAGTTTTTTAGTAAAATTATGAGCTACAGCATATGCAATGGCAGAAAATAATACTATCAAGTTATAGAAATTAATATTATTTGTACCTGGCAATAATATTGTATATGTTCCAATTAAACCAATTATTAAAAATAATATTTTATTTAAAGTTATTCTTTCTTTTAAAAATAGTAAGGCAATAATTGATGCCCATATTGGCATTGTAAATTCTAATGAAAATACAAGTGCTAAAGGTAGAACAGTTAATCCCCATGTCCAGCAGGATTGTCCTATAAAGTGAAATATGTTTCTAATAAAATTATTTCTTAATTGGTAAGTATTTATTTTTACATTTTTATTTAGAATAAATAAAATTAATAAAATTATAATACTAAAAAAATTTCTAAAGTTTTGTATTTCAAAAGAATTATATTTATAGCTTAATTCTCTTATGCATAAAGCCATTATAGTAATGTTTATTATGAATCCAAACATCCATAATATACCTTTACTATTATTATTTAAAAAAAATTTATTCATAAGGGATGTTATTACAATATATATGATAAACCTAAAATTATTTTTCATTGTTATTTTTTTAAATAACATTAATCTTATAGTAGTGAGGATATAAGTAATGAGTCGTTTTAAATTAAATCAATATGATGAAGGTAAAAATTACATTTTTTTCTTTATGTCTGCACTAACAAGTTTTACTTTTATATTATTATTACTTGCTGTTTTTGGCTATAGATACGGTTTTTTTAGTGCAGGCTATTCTTTGATGTTTTTAACTAAGTATGCAGTTTATTCTTCTATTATAGCATCAGCTATATCTTTGATTTCTATAGGTCATTCATTACATTTATATAAAAAGTTTTTAAATATTGTAAGTAGTATTTTTATGTTTGCTATTAATATTACAATTATTTCTTTTTTCTATTTTCAAATTATAGATTTAAGAAGTAATCCTGTGATTAATGATATTAGTACAGATTATCACGATTTATTAGAATTTAAAGTATATACTGATCATAATCTACCAAAAGATGACCATAATTTAATTCAAAAATTTGGTGGTTTTAAATTGCCTAATTATGAACTTTCTCCTTTAATATTAAGCGACGTATCAAAAGAAGAAGTTTTTAATAAATCACTTAATATATTAAAAAATATGGGTCTCGAAATTACATACAAAAATTTTGAAGAAGGAACAATTGAGGCATTAGAAAAAAGTTTTTGGTATGGTTTTACCGATGATATGATTATTAGAATTGAAAAATTAATTACTAATGACATTATAATTAATGTAAGGTCAGCTTCTAGAATTGGTAGAAGTGATTTTGGTAAAAATAGTAAGAGAATAAAAAGCTATTTTGTTTTAATGCAATAAGGAATATAAATTAATCACAAGTGGTACATTTATATTCTATTATATCATCCTCATCAGCATCAAATTTTAAACCGGTCCATCTGCCTTCATTATCATAATTTATATAATATTTAACTTTTCCGTCTACATACCAGGTATTATCATCTATTTTGTTAACCNTTATATTTAATACTTCACCATTTAAAGTATTAAGAAGGTATTTACTTTTTATTTCATAAGGATGCCAATGATCAGATGGAAATATATCATTTCCTTCATGCGTATNTTTTTCTTCGTCTTCATTTATAATTTCAATATTATTTTCATCTAATCTGTTTGCTTTGATAGAATATTTATTTCCATCATCATCAATATTTATTATATTTTTTAGTAACTGATTATTTTGCCAATGTGAAGTTGATGAATATTCGAATATATAATCTAANAATAGAAGGTATCTTGCTTTAATATAGGCAGTTGAATCTACCTTATATCCTTCATTTGTTTTACTAAATTTTACTTTATGCCATCCAACTTCTTTATCATTTCTAATAATAACAAATTCTTGCTTTCCATTTTTATAAAGGCAAAAAGGAAAGTCTTCTGANTCAATACATTCATCATTAAAACTATAAGCATTTATACTTATAATTGTTATTAGTAATGTATATATTAAGATTTTCATATTTCTACTATACTTATCATTTATTATTATATTACTTTATATAAGTTCATAACTAATTACCATGAATAGAAACTAAACGGAATACTTATTTAATGTATAAAAAATATTTAATATTAATTAGAATGCATCATTGGGTAAAAAATTTATTAATTTTTTTTCCTATCTTATTAAGTTTTAATGAATATTCAAACCAAAGTATTATNAANTCTGTATATGTTTTNATTTCTTTTTGCNTTGTATCTAGCGGAATTTATATTTTTAATGACATNCAGGANGCAAATTTAGATAAAAAGAATATAAGAACNAAAAANAGGCCTATTGCTAACGGAGAAATATCTCATAAAAATGGATATATATTATCTATATTATTTATGGCTTTATCATTTTTAATTTTAACGCTATTTATACCTAAGTGCTNAATTTTTATATTATTATATATAATTATTAATATTCTTTACTCAATTTATTTAAAATATTTAGTTTTNTTAGATGCTATCGCAGTTAGTTCAGGGTTTATAATTAGAATCTTAGCTGGAGGAGTAGCAGCAGATATTTCTCAATCTTTATGGACATTGCTTATAATTGCTTTTTCTTCAATTAGTTTTGCATTAGGTAAAAGATTAGGGCAACTAGTTATAAATAATGACTATTTATCAGCTAATTGGAATAAGAAGTTACTTAAATTTTTATTCTTAGTTTCTATTTTATGTACTTTATTATTCTATGGTCTTTTTTCATTTGACCCTAATGTAGCTCTAAGACATGAAAGTAATATTATTTGGTTATCATTTCCTATTATTATCGCCATTTTTACTAGGTACTTATATATAGCCTGGAACGGAATTTATTTAGGGGATCCAATGGATTCAATTTTGAAAGATAAAATATTGCAAAGTTTATCTTTAATATGGTGTATAATTATATTTTATATCTTTATAATTTAACACTATTATTTTATATATAAATAATAGTTTAATTGGGCGATTAACTCAGGGGTAGAGTGTCTCGGTGACATCGAGGAAGCCATTGGTTCAAATCCAATATCGCCCACCATTTGTTTGAGGTCATTTATGAAAGTATTTTTTTTTATTTTTACTATTATAGCAATATTTAATAGTTATTCGGTATACGCATATGATGAGAATGATGTGGAGTATTTTTTAAAAAATAGTAAATGTAATAAATGTGATTTAAGTAATTATAATTTTGAAAATAGTTATGTAGATCAGGCTATAATAACAAATTCTAATCTGCAAAATACTAATTTCAATAATGCTAAGATGGCAAATGCTCAAATTAAAAATTCTGACTTTAGCAATTCTACATTTTTTAAGACTGATATGCCAACGGCTATAATAGAAAATAGTAATTTTTCTAATGTAAATTTTGAAGAAGTTAATATGACTTCATCAACTATTGAAAATTCAAATTTTATAAAAGCTAATTTTAACTTAGGTAAAATGTATGGTGTAATTATAAAATCTTCTGTATTAGATGAAGCTATCATGACGAATGCAAATATTCAAAAATCAATACTTTCTACATCTTCTTTTATTAAAACAGATTTTAAAAAGTCCTTATTATCCCTATCCTTGATGGATTCTACAAATTTATCATATTCAGATTTATCACAAACCAAAGCTCGAGGCGTAAATTTTTCTAAATCTAATTTAGAGTTTGCAAATCTATCTTATGCTTCATTTAGAAGATCTGTATTTTTAAAAAGTAATATGAAAAATATTAAATATAAAGCGGCTAACTTTTATAAATCTGTTTTTACAAGTGCAGATATGAGCACTATAATGTCAGAAAATATTCATTTTAAGAAAGCAATTTTATGTAAAACTTTAATGAAAGATGTAATTATAAATAGAGATTGCAGAAATTAATTAGTTGATGAAATTATTTTTTCTTTAATAAAATTATCAATTTCTTCATCTTTATAATTAATTTCTTTCAATATTTCTCTAGTGTTTTCTCCCATTAGTGGAGCTAATTGTTTACCATTAATTGGAGTATTGGAATAAATTGGTGCTGGCCTAGGAGATCTTATGGTTCCAAAAATATTACTATCATGAAACTCTATAATTTCATTTGCTATAATCTGTTCATTTTTTAATAGTTCAGTTCTAGTTAAAATAGGTGCACTTGGAACTTCATTTTCATGTAATTTAATCAATATATCTTCTGAGTTATGCTTTTTAATTTCTTCAGCAACTAATAATCGTCTTTCTGTTTTATTATCAAATCTTGCTCTTGGAGTATTAAACCTTGGATCACTTAGTAAGTCTTTTCTATCAAAAGCATTACACATTCCTAACCACTCTTGATCTGTTACTGCGCCTGCGGTGATATATTTATTATCTTTGGTTTCAAATACAAGGTCTAAGCCCATTTGTCCCTTGGAAGGATCTCCTTCTTCTCCGACGAAAGATAATGAAGCACTTCCTTCAGGCCACAAATAAGCAACCATTACGTCAAGCATAGCAAGTTTTATATGTTGGCCTTTTCCATATCTCTCTTTATAGAATAGAGCTGAACTTATAGCTTGAGCTGCGGCCATTCCTGTTGTTTTATCTGGAATAATAGTTCTAACCATTTTAGGGAAATTTGTTTTTTGATCTCTTTGAATATCTGCTAGTCCAGACAATGCTTGTATAACTGGATCATAGACTCTATGACTTGAATATGGCCCTTTTTCTCCAAATCCGCTAATAGAAGTATAAATAATTTCTTTATTTAACTTTTTTACTTCTTCATAACTAAGTCCCATTCTTTTCATTGTACCTGGTCGAAAGTTTTGAACTAAAACATCAGCTTTTGTAATAAGTTTTTTAAGAATAGAGATACCTTTAGGGTCTTTTAGATTTAGCGTAAGAGACCTTTTACTTCTATTTGCACACAAAAAAGAAGTAGTCATGCCATTTTTTGATGCACCTACTTTTCTTGTAAGTTCTCCTGTTAAAGGTTCAACTTTTATCACATCTGCCCCTTGGTCACCTAACATCATAGTGCATACTGGGCCAGATATCATTGCGGTTAAATCTATAACTGTAATACCTGATAATGGGCCTTTATTTTTCATCTTTTACTCTTTTTTTATTTTTTTTGATTTTCTAATATATACTTTTCTAATGTAGGTTGTCCATAGCTTTCCATCATAGCATTTATATATTGGGTTCTTTTGACTGCCCGTTCAAAATAATTATTTATTTTATCACTTTTAATTTCTAGTTTATAGAGTTTGACAACTTGTAGGCAGCTCATAAACATTATATCAGCACAACTAGGACTATTTCCAAGCAACCAATTATTATTTGGAACATCTCTATCACAGGCTAGTAACATCCTATTTACATGTTCTTTTGCCGTTTTAACAGCATTAGGGGCTTCCCCATATAAGTTTGCTAATCCTCCATTTTTAACTAATTGATGTCTTCTCATTATATAAACACCAAGCGAATCTAATTCCATTGCGCACATATATGACCATTCATCAATTTTAGCTTTATCTTTTGAAGATGTAGGAACATAAAAATCTTTTGGTACACTAAAATTATTAACTACATAGTTCATAGCAGCCACACTTTCACTTATTCCAATGTCTTTATGTCTAAAAAATGGAATTTTACCTTTTGGATTCATTTCTAAATATTCTTTAGTTTGGGTTTCACCAGTTCTAGAACCTATTTTATAGCTCTTATAATTTAAATTAAATTCTTCTAGTGCCCAATAAATTCTAAATGGTCTGAATGTTTTAAAACCCCAAATTTCTATATCATTGTCATCCATAACAGTCCCTCTTAAAATGCATATTTGCAGTCAAAAATTAACAATTGTAGTTATTTATAAGTTATAAGATTATAATATTATATTTCTTTATAATAATAAAATGCTAATTGGTATTGAATTGTTTAAAGTCTTTTAATTTCATTGGGTATTTTATTTTGGCAGATATGAACTATAAAAATTTAGGTATGTTCCTAATTATATTATTTGGTTTTGTACTAAATGTGATTAGTATGCAAGTAGTAGGATCCTCAATTAAAAACCTTCAAGGTGCTCTTAATATTGGATTAGATAAAGTTTCATATGTAATGTCAGCATATTTAATGGCTGAGGTTGTAATCATTCCATTTGCAGGATGGTTATCACGATTGCTTTCTATTAGATTACTATTTTTAATAGCTTTAAGTGGGTTTTTGATCGCATGCATAGGGGCTGCTGCAACTAGTAATTTTTATGTAGTAGTATCATTTAGAATTATGCAAGGGTTTTTTGGGGGTGCACTTATGCCTCTAATGTTTTCATGCATATATATATTATTTACGCCTAAGCAGTTACCATTTGCTTTATCTTTAACTGCGACTGTTGGTGTTTCATCAATAGCTTTTGGTCCTGCAATAGGTGGTTTTTTAACAGAAATGATCAGCTGGCAATGGATGTTTTTATATAATTTGCCTATAGGAATAATAATCTTAATACTAGCATATTTTTTTATCGATTTAAATGAACGAGAACCAGAGTTAGCAAAGCAAATTGATTATTATGGAATTACTTTATTGGCTATAGGTCTATTATTATTATTAGTAACATTACAAGAAGGAACTAGATTAGATTGGTTAAAATCACAAGAAATAAGGATTGCGTCTATATTATCCGTAACCTGTATAATTCTTTTTCTTATAAGAGAGTTTACGGCTAAATTTCCGATAATAGATTTAAAAATATTTTTAGATAGAAATTTTACTATTGGCTGTATTAATGTTGTTGTTTTTGGAGTGTCTATTTATGCTCCAATATTTTTGCTGCCAGTATTTCTAGGTGAAGTAAGAGGAATAGGTCCATGGGAAATTGGCTCTATGGTATCAGTTATGGGTTTGGCTTGGATGGCTACAGGTCCATTTGTTGGAGCTTTAATAAATATTTTAGGTGCAAGACTTCTAATTTTTATAGGCTGTTTATTTATTATATATGGTACTTGGTTAATGGTAAACATAACATCTGAATTTGGGTTTGATGAGCTTTTTTGGCCTCAAGTATATAGGGGAATAGGATCTCAATTACTTTGGATAGGAAACCAATATATAGCGATGTTGTTTGTAAAGAAAGATGGCATTCAAAATGCTGCCTCAATGTTTAATTTAATTTTAAGGTTGGGCGGTGCAGTATCGATCTCTATAGCGAATATTTTTTTAGAAAAATTGAGGGTAATGTATTATGGAGGCATTTCAAATTCACTTTTAAATGGACCTCAAATAATAAGTGGTTTTAAAAATAAAATGGATAGTCTATTTAATAGTCTTCCAATGCTATCAATATTAAATCCTGAATATAAGTCTATTATGGCAATAGAGATGTTAGGCTTAAGAGAGGGATTTATAATGGCAATTAATAATATTACTTTTTTTATAATGTGGTTTGGTTTCATACCTATAATATTATTACCTTTTTGTCGTACTCTTAAAGGCAGACCTACAGATACATTTTCTAAGTAACTTTACCCTCTTCTTTCCATATAACCTTGCTCAGCATATGGTGCACGCTCTCTAGCTTCTTTTTTAAATTTAGACCAAGAATTATAAATTCTTTTATTTATTTCTCCTGCATCAGCAGTTTCTGCAACAACTTCATTGCTGATATTAAACATTTCCTTATAAACATCTACAGGAAAATTATTTATATTCACGCCTAAATCAATAAGCTTTTTTTGAGCGACATTATTTGCATAAGTAAATTCAGATAACATTTTATTGTTTTCTGAGATGCAGGCGTGTTCAACAATTTCTTGCAAATTTTTAGGAAGTTTATCATAAGCATTTTTATTGACTATACATTCAGTATGAGTTCCTGGTTCATGAAACCCAGGCCCATAGTAATTATTTGCTACTTTATAAAAACCAAAAGCTAAATCATTCCATGGTCCTACCCATTCCGTAGCATCAATTGCTCCAGATTCTAGAGCAGGCATAATTTCTCCTCCAGGCAGTGCTACCGCAGTTGCTCCCATTCTATTTATAACTTCGGCACCTAGTCCTGGCATTCTCATTTTTAGTCCCTTAAAATCCTCTAAACTATTAATTTTATTTTTAAACCAACCACCCATTTGTACACCGGAGTTTCCNCCTAAAAACCCTTTCACATTAAATTCTGCATATAATTCATCCCATAACTCTTGACCACCACCGTAATGTATCCAAGCATTATGTTCTTGAGCTGTTAATCCACCGGGAACAGCAGCAAAAAATGGAGTTGATTTATTTTTATTTATCCAATAATAACTTGCACCATGGCTCATATGCGCTGTTTCTTGTCTAACGGCATCAAAGCTTTCAAATGCTGGCACTAATTCACCTGCAGCATAAAGTTTAACAGTTAACTGTCCCTCAGACATATTTGTAATACTATCGGCTATACGTTGAGCACCTGTACCAAGCCCAGGAAAATTTTTAGGCCAAGTAGTTACCATTTTCCATTCTATTTTTCCTGTGCTTACAGAAGATACCTTGTTATTATCAGATTCTTTGCCACAAGCTGCAGCAGTGGCTAAAATAGTTCCTACCGCTGCAGTTTTTAATAATTTTCTTCTATTCATATTAAATACCATAAGCTTCTGATCTATCTCGCATATAGCCATAATCACTATATTTTTGATATCTCATTGATTGTTCTAAAAATTCACTCCAACTTTTATAAATTCTGGCATGTAATTCTCCAAGAGAAGCAGTTTCTTCAACCACTTCTTTAGATATGGCAAACATTTTATTGATTACATCCTTTGGAAAAGGTCTGACGTCAACATTATGTTTTTTTAGTAATATATCAAGAGATAATCCACTACTTGCAAAGAATTCTGCTGGTGACTCTAATGCTCCCGCAAGACATGCATGCTTAACTATAGCTTTTAAATCAACAGGTAATGCATCATAACTTTCTTTATTCATTATTAATTCATTAGCAGTTCCACCTTCATGAAAACCTGGTCCATAGTAATATTTGGCAACTTTATAAAAACCTAAGGCTAAATCATTCCAAGGGCCTACCCATTCTGCAGCATCTATTACTCCAGATTGAAGAGCCGGCATAATTTCTCCTGCTGGCATATTTACTGCAGTACCTCCCATTCTATTAACTACTTCAGCACCTAATCCAGGCATACGCATTTTTATGCCTTGGAAATCTTCAAGAGAATTTATTTCTTTTTGAAACCAACCGCCCATTTGGACTCCAGTATTACCACATAAAAAACTTTTTACTCCAAATTCCGCATATAATTCATCCCATAATTGTTGACCACCTCCATAAATTATCCATGCTGCTTTTTCAGAGGCTGTCATGCCACCAGGTACAGTACAAAAAAATGGTATTGCTTTATGTTTTGATATCCAATAATAAGGAGCGGCATGGCCACATTCCGCTGTTCCTTCTCTAACTGCATCAAATACTTCAAATGCGGGAACAAGTTCACCAGCGGCAAAATTCTTTATTTCTAATCTGCCATCTGATGCTTCAGTAATTCTTTGTGCTAATTTTTGAGAATGNGTTCCACCTCCAGGAAAGTCCCGTGGCCAACATGTAATCATTTTCCATTGAATTATATTTTTAGATATAGCGGCAGATTGTCCTGGATTTTCTGGGGTGCCACCACTTACATTATCTTTACATGCAGTAAGCACTCCGGCTGCTGTTATAGCTGAAGCACCAATAAGAATATCTCTTCTTTTAAATATTGGTTTATTTGTATTTTTTTTCATCATAATCCTCCCTTTAATTAATTTATAAAGTCTTCCCATTTATTATTTGTTAATTTTTCTAACCCCTTAAATTTACTTTTATAAGACATTTTAGAAGATTCTTTTATCCAATATCCAAGATATACATACTTAAGATTCAATTTTATAGTTTCTTCAATATGCCAGTCTATTATCCAGGAACCTAAACTATGTTTAGATCTGTCAGGAGTAAAGAATTTATAAATTCCACTTAAACCATCTTCAACTTTATCTGTAAGACTTGCTGCTACTAATACACCATTTTTATCTCTAAATTCATANACGCATGTTTCAACAGGTGTATCTTCTACCATTGCTCTATATTCATTAAAGTTCATTTCAGCCATATCACTATCAAGATGTCTATATTTTTGATATTCATAAAATAATTCGTATTGCTCTCTTGTNGCAATAGGAGGTCTTTCAAAGCACTCTAGATCAGCTGTAGCTTTCTTCGATCGTTTCATTGATCTATTAGGAGTNTACTTTGATACATTAATTCTAACAGGTATGCATGCATTACAATCATTGCAAGCTGGTCTATATGCTGTTCTATGCGAACGTCTAAACCCTGCGTTAGTAAGTGTAAAATTTAATTTATTAGAATTNNTACCAGATATTTCTGTAATTATTTTTTTTTCATTTTTATTTGGAAGATATGGACAAATCTGAGGAGAAGTTCCATAGAATATTTGCAAAGGTTTGTTTAAATTAATAGTCATGGGTTTATTTTACTATAATTTTCAAAATTAATATAGATTATAATACCATGGAGCAAATAAACTAAATGCTATCCAACATATAATAGTTAAAGGAATTCCACCTTTAACAAAATGCTTAAATTTATAATCTCCTGCAGCCATTACTAATAAATTAGTTTGATAACCATAAGGTGTTGCAAAGGAGCAATTAGCTGCCAATATTACAGTTATTACAAATGGAATTATATCTACGTTTAAGCTTGATGCCAGCGAAATACCTAATGGCATAAAAAGTGCCGCGCTTGCATTATTCGTTAAAAAATTTGTCATTAAAGAAACTGTCAAAAACAGGACTGAAAGAATTATCGCAGGGCTGGAATCTGGAAAATTATTTAGCATACTAAATGCCCCATATTCTGCAAGGCCTGTGGCTTGAATCGCATGACTTAAAGCAAGCATAGAAACTATCGTTAAAAAAACATGCCTATTAAGAGAATTAATTGCTCTTTCTGCACTNAGTACTCTTGAAGTTAGCATTGCTGCCGCACCTATCATNGCTGCTGCGACACTCGGAATAATTCCAGTAGCAATGGTTATTACAGTAAATAAAAATATTGCCAGAGATCTTCTAGCAAACTTTTTCCTTGGTAAGAGAGATGAAGTATGATCAAGTAGTAGAACTTCTGGATAATCTTTTAAGTTAGCTATAGATGTTTTTGAGCCTTGAATTAGTAAAACATCACCAGCCTCTAAAACTATATCTGTTATTTGCTCTCTATATATTCTTGAACTTCTTTTAATTCCTAAAACTATACAATTTGTTAGTTTTCTAAATCTGGACTCCTCTAAGTCTCTTCCTGCCATTCTAGAATCAGGAGATACTAGTACTTCAGATAAAATTTGTTCTCCAGAATTTATATTTTCTTCATGTTTNCCAAAATTAAAAGGATCCGTATCCGAGAGAGTAGGATGAAGTTGTTCTCCATACTTAATTAAGGCAGATTCAATAACTTTTCTATCAGCTGATACTACAATTATATCATCCTTTTGAATTTTTGTAGATTGATATGCTGATATTGAGTGTTCNCCTCTTTGTATTAATAATATTTGCATTTCAGGAAGTGCATCAAATTTACCACTTATTGACTGTTGACCTATTAAGTCACTTTCAGAATCAATTTCAATTTGCGCAATAAATTTATTTTGATCGCTTGATAATGAAGTAGAGGTTTTATTTCTTTTAGGCATAAGTTTAGGAAGAACAAATATTACAAAAATTATACCAGGTATAGCTATAGCTAACCCGGGAATAGTAACACTAAAGAAGTTTATTCCTTCTACCCCTAGTTCCTTTGCNACTTCTGCACCTATAATATTTGTACTTGAACCAACTAAGGTTGTCATTCCACCTAATATTCCAGCGTAACTAAGAGGAATTAAAGCTTTACTAATAGATAAATTCATTTTTTCTGCAATTATAGATACTAAAGGTATAAATATTATAATAATTGGGGTGTTATTCATGACGCTTGAGAATAAAGCTACAATTAATAATAATAAAATTAACATTGTGCTTTTGCTAGTTTGAAGATCACGGTTTAAATGCATTATATTATCTACAAATGTATTAAGTATTCCGGTCGAGTAAACTCCTTGAGCTACTACTAATAANGCCATAACTGTTAGTAAGCCATGATTAGAGAATCCTGCAATAAAATCATCAAAATTTATTCCTTCTACAGGATAAATCTCAAAAATTAGAAAAAGTAATCCTAAAACAGAAATTGAAACAGCATCAATTGGAAATTTTCTAGTNGAATAACCAATAATAGCAAATATCATTAAAGATAAAGTTAATAGCATTTCAAAAGTAAAAGCCATGTTATTCCTTTATTTTAAATTCTTTTAAAAGTTTTGATCTATGTTCATCTAGTGCAGGAACTTTTTGTCTAGATTTGGGATCATTATGTAAACTCATTTTAATAGGATTTCCTGCAACATAGAAATTATTAAANTTTTCATCTTCAATATTAACAACCATATTTCTGGCTTTAATTTGTTCAGAATTTACTGCTTGTTCTATATTATTTAAAGGTCCAATAGGTATATTTTCTTTTTCTAATACTTTTATCCANAAGACTGAAGGTTTAGTAACAAAAAGATTTTCTAGTTCTTGCTTTAAACTAATAACATTCTCAACGCGCTTTGGGTTTGTTTTAAATCTTTCGTCTTCTATTAATTCATCTTTATTAATAGCTCTACACATTCTTTCAAACATAGCATTATTTCCACAAGCCATTACTATATACCCATCTTTACACCTATAGCACTCAAAAGGAGCTATTGCAGGGTGCCTAGATCCTCCAGGTGGAGGGCTTTCACCTGTAGCAAAGTAACGTGCAATTGCATTTTCTAGAATAGCTATTTGGCAATCTAACATGGATACGTCTATTGCCTGNCCATTTCCATGTTTATTTTTGTCTATTAATGATGCTAATATTCCTATCGTTGTAAATAATCCTGCTGTTATATCCCCTATAGATGTCCCAACTCTTACAGGTTCTTGCCCTTCATGACCTGTAACACTCATTAGCCCTCCCATACCTTGAACTATCATGTCATACGCTGGTTTAGTTGCCCAAGGACCTGTTTGCCCAAATCCACTACAGGAAGCATATATTAAATTTGGATATTTTTTTGAAAGAGATTTATATCCATAGCCTAACTTCTCCATAGTACCNGGCTTATAATTTTCCAATAAAATATCAGCATTTTTAATAAGCTCTTCGAATATTAATTTATCTTTTTCAGACTTTAAGTCTAATTTAATACTTTCTTTTTCTCTATTTAAAGATGCAAAATATGCAGATTGATTATTTANAAAAGGACTAAATTCTCTTGAATCATCTCCAAGGGGAGGTTCTACTTTTATAATTCNTGCTCCTAAATCTGAAAGTATCATAGACGCATAAGGTCCAGCTAATACTCTTGTAAGGTCTATTACAATAAGTCCTTTTAAAGGGCCGTTTTTATTTTTTGCATCCATTTATTAATTACCTAATTTAAAATTATTACTATAGTATTCAAATATAGTTTTATACCAAATAGTACTTTTTAATTATAGGTAATTATATTATATTTAAAGCTATGAGGTATTTTATTTTATTTTTATTTTTTATAAGTAGTAACGCATTTTCTGATAATTTAGATACGAGTTTATCTCTACCATGCTTAGGTTGTCATGGTAAAAGTACAAATTTAACAATACCCAGTTTATATGGTTTAGATGAAGACTATATTTATAATTCACTGATGGATTATAAATTAGACAATAGAAAAAACTATTTAATGCAATTAATATCTAAAGGATACAGTGAGCAACAAATAAGAATATTATCTTATTATTTTTCTAAAGGATATAATAATAATGAATAGACGTAATTTATTAAAAAGAATGAGAAATTATAGTTTATTTTCATCTTTATTACCTTTTATGGATATTGCTGCGTCTAATGCTAAAAACGCTGGAAAGGTGGTTATTCTTGGAGCAGGCTGGGGAGGATTAAGCGCTGCAAAAACTATAAAAAAAATTAGTCCGAAAGTCGAAGTTATTATTATAGATTCAAATAAAGAATTTGTATCTTGTCCAATGTCTAATTGGGTAATAGGTCAGCTAAAAAATATAGATGATATTACTTTTAATTTTGATAGTTTAAAAAATAATTATGGCATAAAATTTATTCATGAAACTGCGATAAATATTGATCCAGAAAAAAATATAATAATTACANACAAACAAAATATAACTTATGATAAACTAATTCTTTCTCCTGGNGTTCAGTTAGATTATTCATCAATTGAAAATTGGAATGAAAATTATATAGAAGATTTTCCTGCAGCTTGGAAAGCTGGAAAAGAAACTATATTACTTGCTAACAAAATAAAAAATCTTAAAAATGGAGGTGTAGTCGCGATCTCTATTCCTCTAGGCCCATATAGATGTCCTCCTGGTCCTTATGAAAGAGCTTCATTAATTGCTTCNTATNTGAAGAAGAATAAAAAGAATACAAAACTNATTATTTTAGATTCTAATCAAAAAATTGTTTCAAAAGGTGGATTATTTATGGAAGCTTGGGAAGATCTATATCCTGATATNATAGAATATAGNTCNAACTCGGGTGTAGTAGGNGTAGATAAGTCTTCTTCAACATTTATGACAGATTTTGAGGATATTAGGTGCGATGTAGCTAATCTCATTCCATCTCAGAAAGCCCCTAATTTTNTAAAAGAAGCAGGACTTATAAATAAAGGATCTAATTGGGCTGCAGTTAACTCTTATGATTTTAGTTCAACCATAGCAGATAATATATTTATTATAGGTGATGCTACTTCCCAATCTAATGTTGGAAGAGTGCCAAAATCTGGATATATTGCAAATTCAATGGGTAAAGTATGTGGCTTAGCTGTAGTTGCAGAATTATTTGGTTTNGANAAAGTATCTCCTTCCTTAATTAATACATGTTATAGCTTAGTTTCTAATGAAGANGGTATNTCAGTCAGTGCTGTATATAATTATAATGAAGAAGATAAAAAAATTAAAAGTATACCTGGTGCTTCTGGTTTATCTCCAGCTAGATCTTCAATTATAAAAGAAAANGCTTGGGATTGGGCTACAAATATCTGGGAAGATATGCTTAGTTAATTTTNTATTTTTATAGGTTTTCCTTTAGAATCTATACTTACATAGACAAACTTTCCTTCTGTAACCATTATGGCTTGATCTGTTCCAAGTATATTATTTTTTCTCGTTACCATTGTTGTAATATCAATTGTTATGGAAGTAGTTCCTGTCTTATTAACTTCTGTATAAAAACTTACAATATCTCCTACCATAATTGGTTTATGAAACCTCATTTTATCAACAGCTACTGTNGTAACTCTTTTTTTTGTTATTTGACGAGCAAGTACACTTCCGGCCAAGTCCATTTGGCTTAAAACCCAACCACCAAATATATCTCCAGATGGGTTTGTATCTGCTGGCATAGCCACTGCTTGAATAGAAGGAATTTTATTTTTTAAATTATTTTTCATAATTTAAATTAATTGATACTGAATAAAATGTAAATTTATTATATTTTATTAAAAAAATGATTATTTTTTAATCACAAAATAATTTTANAGATTAATTATTAATCATANATAATAAANCGTTATTTATATNTAAGCTTATGTATAAAAANAAATGTGGCACAAAACATGCTTATAANAAAGGTATACTATTTATTAACAAATAATTAAGGAGTCCTAATGAAAAATTTAAAAATAATTAGTTTTGCAATAATAATGTATACGTTTTCTATATTGANCGNATCAGCTAATACAATTAAAATAGGTGTACTTCACTCTCTATCTGGAACGATGGCTATTAGTGAAACTACTCTAAAAGATACCGTTTTAATGATGGTAGAAGAACAAAANAAAAAAGGAGGTTTACTTGGAAAAAAATTAGAAGCTGTTGTAGTAGATCCAGCATCTGATTGGCCTCTATTTGCTGAAAAAACAAGAGAATTAATGGAGGTGCATAATGTTGATGTTATATTTGGTTGTTGGACATCAGTATCTAGGAAATCAGTTCTTCCTGTTATAGAAGAGTTAAATGGATTATTATTTTATCCTGTTCAGTATGAAGGTGAAGAGTCTTCAAAAAATGTCTTTTATACGGGNGCTGCGCCAAACCAGCAAGCCATTCCAGCAGTAAATTATTTTATGGATGAGTTAGGNGTTGAAAGATGGGTTTTAGCAGGTACAGATTATGTTTATCCAAGAACAACTAATAAAATATTAAAAGAATATTTAATTAGTAAAGGAGTATCAGAAGAAGATATAATGGTAAATTATACACCTTTTGGTCATTCAGATTGGCAAACAATTGTTGCAGATATTAAAGCTTTCGGCTCAGCAGGAAAAAAAACAGGGGTAATTTCCACTATTAATGGAGATGCAAATGTTCCTTTTTATAAAGAGTTAGGAAATGTAGGTATTGATGCTACAGATATACCAGTTGTTGCTTTTTCTGTAGGTGAAGAGGAATTAGCGGGTTTAGATACTGGACCTTTAGTGGGACATTTAGCTGCCTGGAATTATTTTATGAGTGCAGATTCAGAATATAATGAATCATTTATATCTGCGTGGCATGAATTTACTGGAGACAGTAAAAGGGTAACAAATGATCCTATGGAAGCAACAGTAATAGGTTTTAATATGTGGGCAAAGGCAGTTGAAATTGCTGGTACTACTAGTGTTGATGAAGTAAGACCCTCTATTTACGGATTAACCGTTCCTAATTTAACAGGTGGAACAGCTGTGATGAATACTAATCATCATCTTACAAAACCAGTACTCATTGGCGAGATACTTGATGATGGACAATTTGAGATAGTTTATGAAACACCAGCTGGAGTAATAGGTGANGCGTGGACTGATTTTCTTCCAGAATCTTCAAATTTAGTTGCTGATTGGACTTCACCTATTTCTTGTGGAAATTACAATATTAAAACTGGTAAGTGCTCAGGTCAGAATTATTAAATTTGTAATTATTGAATTATTCTGAAAATAAAATGAATATTTTTGTGAAGTTGATGATATGTCTATCGGTTGTATTAAGTTTAATTAATATTTCTTATGCAAATAATTTAAATGACATATTATCAGCTTTACAAAAAGCAAAGTTTTCTGAAAAACAAGATCTATTAACACAAATTGCTAACATAAAAAGCGATAGAGCTTTAACGATTCTAAGATATATAGAGAGTGGTAGTTTATATTACACTAAAAATGAAAAAATCACTGTTTATGCTGAAAAAGTCGATAAAAATTATAAAATTACAGATGTTTTAACCAAAAATAATTTAGGCNAAGTAAAAAAAAATAAAATTAAAAGAATTAGTCTTAATAATAAATTGCGTAAACATGTAAGGGTATTAATAGCGCAGGCTTCTTTAGTTTCAAAAGATAAAAAAATTAGAATTAATGCAGCTAAGACTATATTTCAAAGTAAATCACTTGAACTTCTTCCTTTAATTAATATAGCCTTAGAAAATGAGCAAAATAAATCTGTTATTAAGGAATTATATAAAACACAGGCTCGATTATATTTATTATCAGAAGATAAATTGCTAATTAATAAAAGTTTAGAATTCTTAGTTAAAACTACAGATCCAGGAATTTTATCAGCCATAAATCAATTTGTAGAAAAAAATAAAAATGAAAATAATTTTAAGTTGGAAGTNTCTAAAGCACTTAAATTAATTGATAAAATTAACAATAATACNAAATTTTATAAATTTCTTGAGAATTTATTTTTTGGTTTAAGTTTAGGTTCTGTTTTATTTATTGCCGCTGTAGGTTTAGCAATTACTTTTGGAGTAATGGGCGTTATAAATATGGCCCACGGCGAAATGATAATGATTGGAGCCTACACAACATATGTTACGCAGTTAATATTTCCTAACCTTATAGAGTATTCCTTATTTATTGCGATACCATTTTCTTTTTTAATAGCTGGCTTAATAGGTGTGTTAATTGAAAGAGTTGTAATAAGACATCTTTATGGAAGGCCTTTAGAGACTTTATTGGCTACATTTGGTATTTCTTTATTTCTNCAACAATTAGTTAGAAGTATTTTTTCTCCAATTAATATGCCTGTCAGTACTCCTCAATGGATGAGTGGTATGATTGAAATTCATCCCGCTTTATCTCTATCATTTGGTAGATTATATATTTTAATTTTTAGCATAATGATATTTATTCTTTTATTAGTATTACTAAAAAAATCTCATTTTGGCATAGAAGTAAGAGCGGTAATGCANAATAGATCTATGGCGAGATCAATGGGAATAAAAACTAATTGGATAGATTCTCTCACTTTTGGTCTAGGTTCAGGTATTGCAGGTATTGCAGGAGTAGCACTATCTCAAATNACTAATGTAGGTCCAAATCTCGGACAAAGTTATATAATTGATTGTTTTATGGTAGTCGTATTTGGAGGAGTCGGTAATTTATGGGGAACTTTATCTGGAGCTTTTATTCTTGGAATTGGTAATAAATTTCTAGAACCATATTCTGGAGCTGTATTAGCAAAGATTATTACATTGATATTCTTAATATTATTTATACAAAAAAGACCTAAAGGTATGTTTGCTCTAAAGGGAAGAGCGGCAGAAATAAATCAATGATTTCTAAATTTATAATTATTAATATCTTACAAGGCGATATAAAAACAAAATCATTTTTGTTTTGTCTTTTTATTATCTCAATTGCAGTTCCATTAATGAATGTATTCGTCTCAGCAGAAAGTATATTTCATTTAACTGACTATCATGTTGCTTTATTTGGAAAATATTTAACTTACGGTCTTTTAGCATTATCGTTNGATTTGATATGGGGTTATTGNGGAATATTAAGTTTAGGTCATGGAGCATTTTTTGCATTAGGTGGATATTGTATCGGAATGCATTTAATGAGGGAAATTGGTCCTCGGGGCGTATATGGTGACCCTATTTTGCCCGATTTTATGGTTTTTTTAAATTGGAATGAGTTACCTCTAGCTTGGTATGGATTTGATAATTTTACCTATACTTTATTAATGATAGTTATTGTTCCAGGTATATTAGCTTTTATTTTTGGATGGTTTGCTTTTAAATCAAGAGTTACTGGAGTATATTTTTCAATAATAACACAGGCATTAACTTATGCATTAATGCTAGCATTTTTTCAAAATGATTTTGGATTTGGAGGTAATAATGGACTGACAGACTTTAAAGATATTTTAGGGTTTTCATTACAGAATAGTAATACAAGAATATCATTATTTGTTCTATCAGTTATAGCATTAGCATTGGGTTATTTGCTTTCACTAAAATTAGTAAATTCTCATTCAGGTTTAGTTTTAAAAGGTATAAGAGATCAAGAGGATCGTTTAAGNTTTTTAGGCTATAGAGTAGAGAATTATAAATTATGTGCATTTGTTGTATCTGCAATATTAGCTGGTATAGCAGGAGCATTATATGTTCCTCAAGTTGGAATAATAAATCCAGGAGAATTTGCTCCATTAAAATCTATTGAGGTAGTAGTATGGGTTGCATTGGGAGGAAGAGGAACACTGATCGGAGCTATTTTGGGTGGAGTAATAGTTAATTTAGCAAAATCTTTTTTTACGGTAAACTTTCCAGAGGTATGGCTGTTTTTTTTAGGAGCATTATTTGTCTTGGTTACATTATATCTTCCAAATGGGCTAATGGGTGTGATCAAGAAANTATTTGTAATTATAAAAAATANAAGGAAAAGCCAAATTGGATAATATTATTAAAAATACTAATTCTATTTTGTATATAGATGGTGTAACAGTGAGNTTTGACGGTTTTAAAGCTTTAAATAATTTATCTTTTACAGTTCCTCCTAATAGTTTACAAGCCATCGTCGGCCCAAATGGAGCAGGAAAAACTACTTTCATGGATGTAGTGACTGGAAGAACTAAACCTACCCAGGGCAGAGTTGTTTTTAAGGAAAATATTAACTTATTTAAATATGATGAGTCATCTATTGTAGACTTAGGTATAGCTAGGAAATTTCAACGGCCATCTATATTTCCTAATCATACAGTTCTAGAAAATTTAAAATTAGCATCATACAAAAATAAAAATGTNTTCAGTACTATTTTTTNTAATAATAAGAATATGGATTCAGACTTAATTACAAGAATTGCACTTCAAGTAAACCTAGATAGTTATCTATACGATGAAGCAAATTCATTATCACATGGACAAAAGCAATGGCTGGAAATTGGAATGCTCCTATCACAAAATTGCAATGTATTAATGCTAGATGAACCGGTTGCTGGAATGACTGATGAAGAAACTGAAAAAACTTCAAAATTATTTAGAAAAATATCAGAAGAGAGATCATTAATTGTGATTGAACATGATATAGATTTTATTCAATCCCTGAAATGTCCAGTTACTGTTCTTCATGAAGGAGCAGTTTTAGCACAAGGAAATATGAAAGAACTTAAAAAAAATGAATCTGTAATTGAAGTTTACCTAGGAAGATAAATGTTAGAAGTGAAAAAAATAAATCTGTCNTATGGAGAAAGCCATATTTTATTTGATATGTCTGTAGATGTNAAAATTGGAAAAGTGACTACTATACTTGGAAGAAATGGAGTAGGTAAGACTAGTTTATTAAAGTCTATTATTGGTCTTGAACAGATAGACTCTGGTAGAATAAACTTAAATAAAATGGATATAACTAAATCCTCNTCTCCAGAGAGGGCTAATTCAGGAATTGCATATGTTCCTCAAGGAAGAGAAATTTTTTCTTTATTAACAGTAGAAGAGAATCTACAAACAGGTTTTTCAGTTTTAAAAAGAAATGATAGAAAAATTTCAAAATATATTTATGATTTATTTCCAGTTTTAAGTGATATGAAAAGTAGAAGAGGAGGGGATTTATCAGGTGGCCAACAACAACAACTTGCTATAGCTAGAGCTTTAGTTATGAAGCCTAAATTTTTATTATTAGATGAACCTACTGAAGGTATACAACCATCCATAATAAAACAAATAGGAGAGGTAATAAAATACTTAGCAACAAATGAAAAAATAGGTATTCTATTGGTTGAACAATATTTTGACTTTGCGAGGAAACTTTCTGATCAATACTATATATTAAATAAGGGAAAAATAGTGTTATCTGGCAAAGGACAAGATATGAATAAAAAGAAAGTGCAAAGTTATCTTACAGTCTAATTATAAAAATATGCAAAGAGTAGATGGAAAATTAAATATTTCATTATATAAAAATGAAATAAAGAATTTACACTATACTTCTCCTCTTAGGGCCTTTTCAAATGACGATGGTAATGATGATATAAATTCTATTGCTATAGTTAATACTTCNGGNGGAGTTGTATCAGGGGATAAGCACAACATAAGTGTAAATGTTAAAAATAGTAAGGCTATGATATTTTCTCAGTCTGCAGAAAAAATATATAAGAGTGTTAATGATATAAAAGCAAATATTAATAATGAAATTGTAGTAGGAGAAAATAGTTGGCTAGAATGGTTGCCACAAGAAACAATTNTATTCGAAAATTCTCAACTGATAAGAAATCTAAAAATACATTTAAATAAAAATTCTGAGTCCTTAGTTGGTGAAATAATAATTCTAGGCAGAATAGCAAAGGGAGAATTATGTAAAAATATTTTTTTAAAAGACTCAATTTCTATTTATAAAAAATCTAAACTTGAGTGGTTAGATATTGTGTTGCTTAATAATAATTTAGATGAAACAAAAAACTCNATTACAAGACTTAGTGGCGCAAACTGCTTCTTTACAATCGTTTTATCTAGCGAAAATATTGAAGAGTATGAATATAAAATAAACAATTTNATAGAGGAAAATATTTTAGANTTAATTATAAGCACNTCAGTAATTCATAATAATTTAGTAATTAGGGCACTGGGTAAAAATCCTTTAGACTTAAGAAATGTTTTTTCTCAGATATGGATTTTTATTAGGTCAGATATTAAAAAATTACCACCTTTTTTGCCAAAATTATGGTGGGTATAATTTAATGATAAGGAAATAATTAATGAAACTTACACCAAGAGAAAAAGATAAATTGTTAATATCTATGGCAGCAGAAGTAGCCAGAAAGAGATTAAAGAGAGGCGTTAAATTAAACTATCCTGAAGCTATCGCTTTGATTTCTGACTTTATAGTAGAAGGAGCAAGAGATGGGAAAAAAGTTAGTGATTTAATGTCTGAAGGAGCAAATATTTTAGATAAAGACCAAGTTATGTTGGGGGTTGATACGATGATAAAAGATGTTCAAGTTGAGGCTACTTTTCCTGATGGAACAAAACTAGTTACAGTTCATAATCCAATAAAGGTTAAATAATATGATACCTGGTGAATATNTAGTATTAGATGAAAAAATTGAATTAAATGCTGATTCAGTTTCGAATAAAATAATAATTGAAAATACTGGAGACAGACCTATCCAAGTCGGTTCTCATTATCATTTCTATGAGGTCAATGAGTATCTAAATTTTGATAGAAAATTAACCTATGGAAGAAGACTAAATATTCCTTCGGGAACGGCTATAAGGTTTGAGCCAGGACAGTCTAGGGAAGTAGAATTAATTCCTTATAAAGGTAAAAAAAATATTTTTGGTTTCAATGCTTTAATTAATAATAAGTTAAAAGAGGTTTAAAATGGCAAATTTTATTAATAGAAAGTCTTATGCAGCAATGTATGGTCCAACTGTAGGAGATAAAATTAGATTAGCGGATACAGAATTATTTATAGAGATAGAAAAGGANTTCACTTCATACGGTGAAGAGGTTAAATTTGGCGGAGGTAAGGTTATAAGAGATGGNATGGGNCAAAGTCAAATAAGTAATAAAAATGGAGCTGTTGATACGGTAATTACTAATGCTGTAATTTTAGATTATTGGGGGATTGTTAAAGCGGATATTGGAATTAAAGATGGATACATATATAAAATTGGTAAAGCTGGTAATCCTGATGTTCAGTCTAACATTGATATAATTATTGGCCCAGGAACAGAGGTTATTGCTGGGGAAGGAAAAATTATTACAGCAGGAGGAATAGANGCACATATTCATTTTATAAGTCCTCAACAAATTGAAGAAGCTTTAAGTTCNGGTATAACAACTATGTTAGGAGGAGGAACAGGTCCTGCAGAAGGAACTAATGCAACTACTTGNACTCCTGGCCCCTGGCATATTTCAAGAATGCTAAAATCGGCAGATGCTTTTCCTGTAAATTTAGGCTTTTTTGGAAAAGGAAATGCTTCAAAACCTGAGGCATTAGTAGAGCAAGTAGAAGCTGGCGTTTGTGGTTTAAAACTTCATGAAGATTGGGGGACTACTCCATCTGCAATAGATAATTGTTTAAATATTGCAGATCAGTATGATGTGCAAGTAGCTATTCATACCGATACTTTAAATGAATCTGGCTTTGTTGAAAATACTACAAAAGCATTTAAAGATAGATGCATCCACGCTTTTCATACAGAAGGCGCAGGAGGAGGGCATGCACCAGATATAATTAAATTAGTAGGAGAAAAAAATGTTTTACCATCTTCAACTAATCCTACTAGACCCTATACAATAAATACTATAGATGAACATCTTGACATGCTTATGGTTTGTCATCATTTAGACCCTAGTATTCCCGAAGATGTGGCATTTGCAGAAAGTAGAATTAGAGCTGAAACTATAGCTGCAGAAGATATACTTCATGATTTAGGAGCATTTTCTATGATAGCTTCAGATAGTCAAGCTATGGGNAGAGTTGGTGAAGTCATCATCAGAACCTGGCAAACTGCTGCAAAAATGAAAGTTCAAAGAGGAGTATTATCAGAGGATAAAAATGGAAATGATAATTTTAGATGTAAAAGATACATAGCCAAATATACTATAAACCCTGCAATAGCACATGGAATATCGAATAAGGTTGGTTCTTTAGAGAAAAATAAATTGGCAGATATTGTTCTTTGGGACCCAGCATTTTTTGGTGTTAAGCCAGAGAAAATAATTAAAGGTGGAGTTATAAATCATTCTTTAATGGGAGACCCAAATGCTTCAATTCCTACTCCACAGCCGGTTCATTATAGACCTATGTTTGGACAGTTTGGAGGCAGTTTATTTGATAATAGTATCATATTTGTATCAGAAGCATTTAATAAAAGCTCTCTCAGAGACGAACTTGAAATAAATAAATTAACTGAGACAGTGATTGGAACAAGAAATATTTCTAAAGATGATATGTTATTAAATAACTATTGTCCTTCAATTGAAGTAGATCCAGAAACCTATGAAGTTAAAGCTGATGGAAAATTACTTACGTGTGAGCCTGCAGAAATATTACCCATGTCACAAAGATATTTTCTATATTAAAGGAGGTATAATATGCTTGTAGACTCATGGAGTAGAAAAGGTGAGTGGCCTTCAAATAGCGCAAAATATAAAATTACTTTAGAAGCTTGTGATAGATTATGTAGAAGAAAAAANCTTATATTAGATAACGGAATTAAGGTGTTATTAACTTTAGATAAGGTAGTAAATTTTAAAAATGGAGATGCTTTAAAATTAGAGAATGGATCATGGGTGGAAATAATTGCGGCAAAAGAAAAAGTAATAAATATTTTATCTAATAATAACGAACATCAGTCATTATTAGCATGGCATCTTGGAAATAGACATCTAGCAGTACAGATAATAGATGAAAAGAAGATAAGGATTGAATATGATCATGTAATACTAGATATGTTAAAGGGGCTTAAAGCAGAATTAGATATTACTAATGATATATTTGAACCAGAATTAGGTGCTTATGGATCACACAATCATTGAGAAGATATGCAAAACAAAAATAAAAATATAAAGTCTAATAATAGTATGTATTATTTGCTTACCTGGTTCTCTCCTAGCTTTCCAATAGGAGCTTATGCCTATTCACATGGACTTGAGTATGCTATTGAGTCTAAAACTATAAATAATATATCTGACCTTGAAAATTGGCTAAGTGACTTTTTAAATTATGGGACTTGTTATAATGATGGAATATTAATTTCGTCAGCTTATGACGCAGTAATTAATAATAATATTAAAGAATTAGAAAAAATTGCATTAATAGCAAAAGCTTTTAAACCTACAAAAGAAATTTCACTAGAATCTAATCAACAAGGAATCTCTTTTGCGCAAACCTTATCAGCATCATTAAAGTCAAAAAAATTTGATAGTTTGATAAATAGTATTAATAAAAATATTTCTTATGTAANAGTGGTCGCTTGTGCAGGAGCAGTTTGTAGTATTAATAAAATAGATCTACTTAATTCTTATTTTCATGCATTTATTTCAAATTTAGTTTCTGCGGCATTGAGATTAATGTCAATTGGGCAAACTGATTCTCAAATACTAATTTTAAAATTTAAAAAGGAGGTAGAATTGTTAACAAATAAAATTTTATTATATACAATTGATGATATGGGATCATCTGTATTTATAGGAGATTGGTCTTCTGCTAAACATGAAAAACAATATTCCAGATTGTTTAGATCATGAGTTTGCCATTAAGAGTAGGAATAGGTGGACCTGTCGGTACAGGAAAAACTGCACTTGCTGTAGAGCTTTGTAAAATATTATATCCTAAATATGATTTGGCTGTAATAACTAATGATATTTATACTAAAGAAGATGCAGANTTTGTAGTAAGAGCAGGAGTACTTCCTGTAGATAGAATTAAGGGAGTGGAAACTGGAGGATGTCCTCACACTGCTATTCGAGAAGATGCTTCAATGAACTTGGTAGCTGTTTCTGATATGAAAATACAATTTCCTAATTTAGAAATTATATTGATAGAATCTGGAGGAGATAATTTGGCAGCAACTTTTTCTCCTGAATTNGCAGATATTACAATTTANGTAATTGACGTATCTGCAGGTGAAAAAATCCCTAGAAAAGGAGGGCCAGGTATTACTAGGTCTGATTTATTTGTAATAAATAAAGTTGATTTAGCCCCAATGGTGGGAGCAAATTTAGAGGTTATGGAGAAAGATACTATTAAAATGAGAGGAAAAAAACCTTTTGTATTTAGTAATCTTAAAAAAGGAGATGGGTTAAAAGAAATTTCTAATTTTATAATTAGTAATGCTGGAATATAAAATATTTATAATTGATAGGCAAATATAGTCTAGACAAAGTTCTACGTAGATGTAAAATAATTCTTATCTTTTTGAGGTGCTTATGAGTATAGAAATTGAATGGTTAAGCTATGATGTAGTTGTAGTTGGTTCTGGTGGAGCAGGGGCTCAAGCTGCCTCGGCAGCCTCAGAACAGGGAGCACGAGTATTATTGGTTTCCAAAGATCCTTTAGGAGCATCGGATACCAAAATTTCTGAGGGATTAGCAACCGTTAGAGAATCCGGATCTGATGATGATATAGAAGAGGTGTTATCAGAAAATGTTAAATTGGCTGGCGGAGACTTACCTATAAAAAAGCTTACTGACACATTTTCAAAATATTCAAAAGAAGCATATGATAAATACAGAGAAAATGGATTAAGACCTTCAATAAATAAAGCTAAAAATCGACCTCAATCTCTTCCTTTAGCAATGGGTGGACATACTAGGAATAGATCTGTCGGGCATGAAAATCATGGAGTGGCTTTTGGACATGCTAATTGGGATGCAATTATAAAAGAGAAAAATATTGATTATCTTGAAGATGCATGGTTTTTAGATTTAGTAGTAGATAAAAGTAGCGAAGATAACAAGTCGATTATTGTGGGCGGGTTAGTATACGATGCGAGTAAAGGAGTGATATTAGCAATTAAGTCGCCATCTGTTATAATAGCTGCTGGTGGCTTATCTACTTTATTTTTTCCTAAGACAGATACAATGCGAGGTAATACCGGTGACAGTTATGCTATAGCTTTAAGAGCAGGAGCAGATTTGGTAGATATGGAACAGCTTCAATTTTTACCTTTTTGCCTAGCTTCACCTCCTTCCTATGAAGGTTTACTTGCTGGGGAACCTTCAACAGCAAGTTACTTAGGTGTATTAAGAGATAAAAATGGAAAGATTATATTAAATGGAGTGCATTTAAGGACTAGAGCGGCATGTTCGGAAGCAATTATGAGGGCTGTAGAAGACGGACGAGGAAGTCCTAATGGAGGTGCCTTTTTAGATATGACTGCAAATAAAGAACTTCCAAAATCAGGTCCATATTTTATGAAATATTTACAGGACAGTTTACCAACAGCTTATATAAATGCTCGTCAAGCACTTGGTAAAGAAGCTGCTAAAGTAGAAACAGCATGGGAAGTACGTCCTGGTGCTCACTATATGATGGGAGGAATTAGAGTAAATGATGAGGGGCAGAGNGTAGGNGGAGAGGATGAAGGTTCTGTAAAATACGGAATAACAGGTTTNTATGCAGCTGGACAAGCCATGGGAGGGTTATTTGGAGCTAATAGATTAGGCTCTACATCTTTAACAGAGTTAGCAGTTTTTGGAAATAGATCCGGTATAGCTGCAGCTAAGCATGCACTAAATAATAAATTTAAAGTCAGCCAAGTAACTTTTGATAAATATATAAATGAATATTCTAAATTGTTCGGCCAAAAAGGNACTATATCATCTAATAGNTTAAGAGAGATGCTTCAAAAAGAAAGTTGGAAAAATATTGGCCCNGTCAGAACAGCAAAGGGCATAGAAAAAATGGAAAATTTAATAANAGATATAAAGTNAAAACTTACTAATATCTCTATACCTAATTATTTTTTATGGAATCAAGCATTTCTAGATTATGTAGAATTAAAAAATATGTTGTTTTCCGCCCAATTAATAGGTCTAGCGGCTAAAGAAAGAAGTGGAAGTATTGGAGGNCATGTTAGGTTGGATGCAAAAAATATTTCTATATTTTCAAAACCTTACTCAACTGTAGTTAATAAAAATAATAACAGCTATTTAGTTAAAAAGTTAAATAGAACTAGAACTCCACTTAAGAACTTAATTTATTATAAAATTTTGGAAAAAAAGAGATTNTTTGAGGCTAGAATATTATCTGTTCTTCCTAAAAGTATGAAAGATAAAAAGTTAGAAAAAAAATATAAAGATATTATGTCAGCGAGTGGTAAAGCGCCTGAAATTATGCCAGGGGGAACAGATGGNGCAATTGGCGAAACAACTTCACCATGAATAAAAATATACATTCTATAGAAGTTAATATTGTTACCGTAAGAGATGGTGCTGAAAAAGTAGTATCTTATACTTATAATAAAAGAGAAGAAAAAGAAAAGCCTATGGCTTTAGACGTTCTAATGCAAGCTCAGTCATCAGTTATTCCAGATTTAGCGTTTCGTTATGGATGTAGAGCAAGAAATTGTGGGGTATGCACAATTGATATCAACGATAGACCTAGAGTAGCTTGTAGAGCTAGAGTGAAAGATGGAGATAAACTGAGCGCTATTGCAACATTACCAGTATTAAGTGATTTAGTTGTAAGAAGAGATGGTATAGCAAGACAAATGAGAGGATTAAAAACTTCAGCTCAGGGTAATGACTTGAATATAGAAGCTCCTGAAGTTTATCACGATTTAACAGCATGTATAGAATGCTATGCATGTCTAGACAAATGTCCTATGCATTCAAGAAATTTTGAAGGTAAATTGCCCGGTGACGTGAAAGATGCATTACCTAATGCATCTGAAGGTTATATNCATGGTAATCCATTTTCATTACTAAAACTTGAAAGATTAAGAAATGACCCACTTACTTCTGAACAAGGAAAAAATATTGCTATAGAAAAAGCAATAGATTTAGGCNTAGACGCCTGCTTAGATTGTCCAGGATGTAAATGTGGTGTAGGAATTGACCTTAAAAATAAGGTTGTTAAACCACTTCTTGAAGCAGCAAAAAATAAACTATAAAGTTATTCTGTATTTTACAGAATNTGTTCAGTTGGTATAAAATTTGTAAATTAATTTATACAATATATAATGATATTTTAATGTGTATTAAGGGTGAGGAATATGTTGAGAGAAAATTTAGAGTCTAAATGGATAGATTGCTTTGAAAAAAGCTTTTTACTAAGTGGTGTAAGTAAAAATAATACAGTTGCTATAATTTCTGAAACACAATCTCGGCAAGTTTTAATAGATTTGTCAATGCATGCATTGTCAAGAATTGGTGCAAAACCGATTCAATTTAATGTGCCTACTCCNAAATTAAAAGATGTTATTCCAGTTAGGTCAACTGGATCCTGTTATTCATTTGAAGGTTATGAAGCTGTATTACCAGCTCTAAGTTCATGTGATTTAATTATTGATTGCACAGTAGAAGGCATGCTGCATTCAAAAGAATTGCAAACTATTATTAAAGGTGGAGGACGTCTCTTAATGATATCGAATGAACATCCTGAAGTGTTAGAGAGATGNATGCCTGATAAGAGTTTGACTCCTAAAGTTATTACTAGTCTGGATATATTGAAAACTTCTAAAACTATGAAGGTTAGTTCTAGTGCAGGAACAAATCTTAACGTTGATATTAATGGAGCTCCGGCTAGAGCAGGCGCTGGTTATCTTACTCCNGGCGAAAAGGTGGCTTATTGGCCTGCCGGTTTAGCATTATTTTTTCCGCTTAAGAATACAGTAAATGGAAAAGTAGTTTTGGATACTGGAGATGTAAATTTAACTTTTAAAAAATATATAGAAAGCCCTGTTATTTTAACTATTGAGAATGACTTTGTTACTAATATTGAGGGTGAAGGATTAGATGCAAATTTAATGAGGTCNTATTATGAGGGATGGAAAGATCCAAATGCATATGCTATTTCGCANGTAGGTTGGGGGCTTAATCCTAANGCTAGATGGGATGCATTAACAATGTATGATAAGCAAGACGTAAATTGTACGGAATTAAGAGCCTTTGCGGGTAATTTTTTAATTTCTACTGGTGCAAATGAGTTTGCTAAGAGATATACCACTTGTCATTTTGACCTACCAATGAGAAATTGTGATATAAAAATTGATGATACTGTTATTGTAAAATCAGGGAAACTGGNAGGTCCCTTAGGTTAATGACTTTAAATAAAATAAAGCAAGGTTCAGTAAGAGGTAAGCCTCTAATTAATTTTAAAGAAACTGGTAATGGCCCTCCCGTAATATTTTTACACGGAATAGGTGGAAATAGTGACAATTGGTACGAGCANCAAAATGCTATTGCAAATGATTTTACGGCCATAGCGTGGGATGCAAGAGGTTATGGTGATTCAGATGATTACGAAGGACCACTTAAGTTTGAAGATTTTAGCCACGATTTAATTAGATTATTAGATACTAAAAATATAGATAAAGCGCATTTAGTAGGTTTATCTATGGGTGCTAGAATATTAATGGACTTTTATCCAAAGTATAGAGATAGAGTTGCTACATTATTTTTATGTGATTGTTTTTTTGANTATAAAATTTTAAGTAAAGATAAACAAAAAGAATTTATTAATTTAAGACAAAAACCCCTTAAGAGTGGAAAAACACTAAGCGAGATTGCTCCAGCTCTTATTAATTCTCTCGTGGGTCCAAATTGCTCAGACGAAGCTAAATTAAAAATAAAAAATAGTTTTTTAAAAATTCATATTGAATCTTATTTAAAAACTATTTCTGAGAGTATTACTTATAATGCCAGCAGTAATTTATCAAAATTTAATGTTCCTACTNAGCTAGTTTATGGAGAGTATGATAAATTAACGCCTGTAAGTATTGGATATCTAGCTAAAGAAAAAATTAAAAATTCTTCGTTAAATATTATCAAAAATGCTGGGCATTTAAGTAATATAGAACAACCATTAAGTTTTAATAAAATTCTTTTAGAATTCTTATTCGAACATAAAGATAAGGCAAATTTTAAGGAAGTATAAAACTATGAAAGAAGTTTCAGTTCTAATATCAGGTGGAGGATCTGTAGGTTTGTCTTTAGCTGCAGAATTAGGTTGGAGAAATATAGATTGTATGTTGGTAGAACAGGCATCAGGATTAAATAATCATCCAAGAGCTAATGCTGTAGCAAATAGAACCATGGAATATTATCGTAGATGGGGAATAGATAAAGCTATTACAGAAGCTGGTATTCCTCCTGATCATCCTGCAGATTATTATTGGGTCTCTAGCTTGCATGGAAGACAGCTTCACNGAATATCTTTGCCTCCTTTTAAAAAGATTAGGGAAGTTAAAGATACTGGAGGTTATGTTAAAGAAGAGCATACATGGTCTCCTTATTTAAAAACTATAACGGGGCAGAATGAAGTAGAAGAAACTATTTTAAATTATATTGATACACTTTCTAATATTAATATGAATTTTAATTGTTCATTAGAATCATTTGAACAAGATTCATTAGGAGTTACTAGTAAGGTAAAAAATATAAAATCTGGGGTAATAGAGGAGGTAAGAAGTAAATATCTGATTGCATGCGATGGAGGTAAATCCATGGTAAGAGAGAAGCTAAATATTGGTTTAAGTGGAAGAGCTGATATGGCTAAATTTGTATCAATTTATTTTAAAGCTCCTGATTTCATGAAATGTCATAAATTTGGTTCGGCTAATATATTTTTTCCTTTACATAAAGATTATGCAGGCTTTCTTCTTAATTGGGATGGAGGAA
>NHFK01000024.1 GCA_002171375.1 Alphaproteobacteria bacterium TMED109 | reverse complement strand
GCAATAACGGCATCTTCAAAAAATAATTCATAAAAATCTCCCATCCTGAAAAAAAGAAGACAGTCCTCATTTTCAGCCTTAACTTTCATAAATTGTTGGAACATAGGAGTAGTTTTTAATATTGCTTCACCGTTAGCTTTTGACAATAAAGGTAAAGATTGTTGTTCTAAATTGTTATTGCTAGGCATAATACTACTCAACTTAAAATTTTTGATGTTAGAATGTTACTATACCATATCGTATAAATTATCTCATGGTAAATATATTCTATATAATACCTTATAAATTTAATCTTAATTCTGTATTAAATAGATAGACCTTATTTACTAATAAATGTAATCTGTAAGTATTAAAATTATTTGGATAAAATATATATGCCTAAGTCAATACATCCGAAAGATGCCCTTAATTTTCATACCAAAGGCAAACCGGGTAAATTAGAAATATCTCCTACTAAGCCTTTATCAACTGCNCGAGANTTATCNTTGGCTTATTCTCCAGGAGTTGCAATACCATGTCTCGAAATTGAAAAAAAACCATCAACAGCTTATGACTATACCTCAAAAGGAAATATGGTTGCCGTCATATCTAATGGAACTGCCGTTTTAGGTCTAGGTAATATAGGTGCATTAGCTTCAAAGCCTGTGATGGAAGGAAAAGCTGTATTATTTAAAAAATTTGCAGATATAGATGGCATAGATTTAGAAGTTAATACAGAAGATGCTGATGAATTTATTAATAGTGTAAAGGTTCTAGGTAAAACTTGGGGNGGTATAAATTTAGAAGATATTAAAGCTCCTGAATGTTTTATTATTGAAGAAAAATTATCTGAACTTTTAGATATTCCCGTATTTCATGATGATCAACATGGTACAGCTATTATAGCTGCAGCAGGTTTAATNAATGCTTTAGATATTACTAATAGGAAAATAGATAATTTTACTATGGTTGTAAATGGTGCTGGAGCTGCAGGAATAGCTTGCGCAGAATTATTGAATGCAATGGGAATGCCTAAAAAGAATATAATTATGTGTGATACAAAAGGTGTCATTCATAGAGACAGAACAGACTTAAATCAATGGAANTCCGCACATGCTGTATCTACTAAAAAACGATCTTTAGCTGAAGCTTTAAAAGGAGCGGATGTTGCTTTTGGNCTATCTGTAAAAGGAGCTTTTACAAAAGAAATGATGAAAGTTATGGCTCCTAATCCAATAGTTTTTGCCATGGCTAATCCAGACCCAGAAATAACCCCAGAGGAATTAAACGAAATTCGTCCCGATGCAATAATTGCAACAGGAAGATCCGATTACCCAAATCAAGTTAATAATGTCTTAGGGTTTCCTTTTATATTTAGAGGCGCTTTGGATGCAAGAGCGTCAAGAATAAATATGGAAATGAAGATTGCGGCAACGAATGCATTAGCACAACTAGCAAGACAAGATGTTCCTGATGAGGTTTCTGCTGCATATAGCGGGNCTGAATTGCATTATGGNCCGCAATATATTATTCCAACTCCATTTGATCCAAGACTTATAACAACCATACCTCCCGCTGTTGCAAAAGCTGCNGCTGATTCAGGTGTTGCACAAAAACCTATTAAAGATGATGTTAGTTATCGCAGAGAACTAGCAATGAGACTAGACCAAACTGCCTCCATGATTCAAATGTTATCTGTTAGAGTGAAAGATAACCCTAAAAAAATGGTGTTTGCAGAAGGTGAAGAAGAAAGAATTATTCGCGCTGCATATCAATGGTCGAAAGATGGTTATGGTGATGCTGTATTAATAGGGAGAAAAAGTAGAGTACTAAGTGCAATTGAAAACTTAGGATTAGACCCTAACCTTAAGGGAATAGAAATACTAAACGCAAAAATTAGTAAACGCAATTCTCATTACACTGATTTTTTATATTCAAGACTTCAAAGATCAGGCTTCTTAAAAAGAGATTGTGTAAGACTAATTAATCAAGATAGAAATAGTTTTGCTGCTTGTGTAGTTGCTACCGGAGATGCGGATGCGATGGTAACGGGCACAACTAGAAATTATTATGCAAGCTTAAAAGATATTAAGCGCGTGGTTGCAATAGAAAAAAATAAACTTCTATTTGGTTTATCAATTATGATTACAAGAAGTANAACNCTTTTTATTGCAGATAGTACTGTAATNCATACTCCAACTTCAGAAGAACTAGCAGATATTGCAATTCAAGCGGCTAATGAAGCGAGAGCGCTTGGACACACTCCAAGAGTTGCATTGCTNTCATTTGCNAATTTTGGAAANCCGACGATGAAAGGAACGGAACGTATCCATGAGGCCATAGAAATATTAAATAAAAGAAAAGTAGACTTTGAATATGATGGTGAGATGAGTGCAGATGTTGCTTTAAATAAAGAATTATTAGAACTTTACCCTTTTAGTGGATTGTCAGANCCTGCTAATATTTTAATAATGCCCGGTCTTCATTCTGCAAATATTGCAGCAAAATTATTAGGACAAGTTGGTGGAGGAGAGGTTATAGGNCCNATATTAAANGGTTTTTCTAANTCAATTCAAATNATGCCAATAGGTGCAAATGTTTCAGAAATACTTAANTATGCNATGTTTGCAGCGCATGATGCAACACTTTTAAAAGTGAAAAAAAATAATGCGCTTTCAAAAGTTGGCAATTAGTTCAATCTAAATATATTAAAAATAATTAAATCTATTAATATTTCACTCATTATACTTTAAATATTCCGCTGATAAACTTAATATAAATTTAAAAAATTTTTAACGTGTTTGAAATATTANATAGCTANTTTTTNGAATTGTATAATCATAAGGTGCTTATGTTAAAATACAATTTAAAAGAAGAAGCTATTTATTCATATAGAACTATTTTTATTTCTGATATCCATTTAGGAACGCGTAGTTGCCAAGCTGAATACTTACTAGAATTCATTAAATATACTAATTCAGAAAAGTTATATTTAATAGGAGACATAATAGATGGTTGGGCATTAAAAAAATCTTGGTATTGGCCCCAAACTCATAATGACGTTATTCAAAAACTTTTACGAAAAGCAAAAAAAGGGACTGATGTTAAATATATAGCTGGCAACCATGATGAAATTATTCGGAAATTTATCCCTATTACTTTTGGTCACATAAAAATTTATAATCAGTATGTGCATAAAACTAAAAAAGGNAAAAAATACCTAATAATTCATGGGGATCAATTTGATGGCATTATGCAATATGCAAAGTGGATATCTATAATAGGGTCAACGGCTTACGAATGGCTAATTAAGATGAATAGCTTAATAAATTATTTTAGAAAAAAAATGGGAAAAGAATACTGGTCTTTATCAAAATATATAAAATTTAAAGTTAAAAATGCAGTAAACTACATAAGTCATTATGAAGAACTAATAAGTCAATATGCAAAAAAAAGAGGTGCTGATGGAGTAATATGTGGTCATATACATCATGCAGAAATTAAAAACATCGGCAAAATAGATTATTTAAATGATGGAGATTGGGTAGAGAGCTGTTCTGCAATAGTAGAACATTTTANTGGCGAATTTGAAATAATTAATTGGATTGAACAAAGAAAAAATATATTAGAAATTATTGAAAAGAAAAATTTACTTAGAAAAAAAGAAGTGAGCCTTTGAAGATTCTAATTGCTACTGATGCCTGGGATCCTCAAACTAATGGCGTAGTAATAACTCTTAAAAACCTTGGAAAACAACTTATAAANAACAAAAATGAAGTTTATTATATAACTCCTAAGNTGTTTAAAACTATTCCATGTCCAACCTATCCTGAAATCAGATTATCGATAAATATATGGCCTAAAATAAATAAAATAATTAAAAAAATTGATCCGGAAGTAGTTCATATTGCGACAGAGGGGCCTATAGGCTTTTTTACCAAGAAATATTGTAATAAACATAATATAAAATTTACAACCTCTTACCATACAAAATTTCCAGAATATATTTATGAAAGAATAAAAATAAAATTAGTAAAAAATTTAGCATATAAATTTCTTGCAAATTTTCATAAAGATGCAGAAAGAACTCTTGTTACAACTAAATCAATAAAAAATGAACTTATATATAAGGGCTTNATTAAAAACAAACTAAAAGTTTGGACAAGGGGTGTAGACCGCTCCATTTTTAAAAAAATAAATGGAAGATCATTTGATTATAAACCTCCCATATATATTTATGTTGGACGAGTTTCTGTTGAGAAAAATTTAACAGAATTTCTAGACTTAAATATTGATGGTACAAAAATTGTAATTGGTAATGGNCCGATGCTAGATTATTTAAAAAAAAAATATTTTAATGTTCTTTTTTTAGGAAAAAAAGATCAATTTACTATAGCTAAATATCTTCTTGAAAGCGATGTTTTTGTTTTTCCAAGCAAAACTGACACATTTGGTGTTGTAGTTATAGAAGCCTTAGCTATGGGCCTTCCTGTAGCTGCATTTCCTGTTCCTGGTCCTTTAGATATTATAGGGGGAACTAAAATAGATGTATTAGACTGGGATCTAAAAAAATCAATCAAGAAGGCATTAAAAGTAGATAAAAAAGATTGTATAAATTTAGCTCAAAAATATACTTGGGAAAATTGTGCTAAAATATTTACTAAACAAATGTATATAAATCAAAAATAAATTTAAATAATTAACAAAAATGAAAAANAAATTATTAATAATATACAATCCTACTGCTGGACAAAGAAACAAACGATTTTATAATAAAGTTCTATTCCACTTTAATAAAAACAACCTAAAATATGATATTGAGAGAACTAAATTTAAAGGAGATGCATACAAATATGCCCAAAATTATAACTCTAAAAAATATAAGCACCTTATTGTTGCTGGAGGTGATGGAACCATAAATGAGGTAATTAATGGATTAAAGGCAGAAAACGTCATAATAGGAATTATTCCNCTTGGTACAGCTAATGTATTTGCGGCTGAAATAGGACTAAAAAATACTTCTTTTGAAATAGCTCAAAATATCATAAATGGCTATAACAAAAAAGTATTTATTGGCCGTATTAATGAAAAAAGGTTTGTACAAATGGTGGGTATTGGTTTTGATGCTCACATTGTAAATAAAATTAACTTAAAATTAAAAAAAACCTTAGGTAAATTTGCATATGTATATCAAACATTAGTGCACCTAATAAAATTTAAAAATAATAGTTATACTATTATTATAAGAGATAAAAGTTACAAAGCCAGTTCTATAGTTATTTCTAACGGACACTTTTATGGAGGCAGATATTTTTGCAGTCCTGCGGCTAGTCCATTTAATAAAAAACTTTATGTTTGCCTATTTCTTGGAAACGGAAGGAGTAGTTATATAAAATATTCTCTTGCCTTAATTTTAGGAATTATTCCTAAATTAAAAGATATTAAAATAATAGAAGCAAATGATGTATACATAACTCAAAATAAAAAAGAGCCTGTTCAAGGTGATGGCGAAATAATAACGAATCTTCCGGCAAAAGTTTCAATAGCAAAATTTAAATTAAATTTTATTGTGAACAACCTTAGTGCGAAGTAATAATTTTACTTTGATAAGATTTAATTCTAGCAAGGTCAGACAATCTTAAATTAATATTTTTATTAAGTAAAAAATTNGGAATCTNTAAAATTATAGTATCATCTAAAATATCTATTTTACTTTGCTTTAAAAGATTAGTTGCTCCACCAGAAATCGTTATACCCAGCCTTATAAGATTTCCTAAAATTAGAGATTCTTCAAATTCTGCATCACTCAAAAATTTAATAATTTTTNTAACTTTAGTTGAGCGTAAGTTTTTATTATAAATTAAATAAGTAGCTATAGCTACTTTAGCCCTAGTAACATGGTCAAATGGTAACAATGTTTTTCGTGTTATTTTAAAAAATGCATTTTGGGCCTTAAACTCTGGGTGCTCCTTCTCAGAGATATTAGATAGTGATGCAACAATATTTAATAATTTTAAATCAATATTTTCGGTAATTGAGAACTTTNTTGCCCAATTAGTTAGAGACTTATTATTAGAACCAGCTCTATCAGTCTGTGAATTAAAATAAAACCCAATATTAGAAAAAGTGCTGTTCAATTTATATTTTTCATTAATAAAGAACTTTGATAGTAGACCTTCTCTTAGCCCATAAGAAGAAAAATATATATCCTTCGCCCCAATTGTATCAACAACTGCCTCTAATGATTTAGCAGAAATTTTTAAAAAGGGAATTCTATCTTTNGGAATAGATTTTAATAAAGCTAAATCTTTTTCACTAGTTTCAATAATCAGAGAAATTAGGTTTTTTAATNTNTTTATTTTTAAATAATATTGATGGATTATTGGAATAGGATAATTATAAATTTCAATACCTACTCTGGCTATGGATCTCCAACCTCCACCTGTAGCATAGAAAGATTTAGCCTTTGCTTGGTTTTCCCATCCATTTTGAATCAAACCTTTTTGTATACTCTTATAAATTTTGTCTAAATTATCACTAAACTCATTAGATAAGACTAAAATTCCCGTAGANATGGACGATACTTTAATATTTTTTTCTTTAGTTTTTAAGGCAAGCTCCAAACTCCCTCCACCAATATCGCCTATTATTCCATTAATTTTTGTAAAGCCTAATTGCATTCCATAATAGCTATACAATGCCTCTTCATTTCCGGACAATATTTTTATTTTTAATCCTGTTTCTTTTAATTTTTTAAGTATTGCATTACTATTCTTAGAATTCCTAATAGCAGCTGTAGCCACAGTATAAATAAATTTGCATTTCATAGTTTTAATAATTACTGTGAATCTTTTAATTACTTGATAAGCTTTTTCAATTAAATCTTTTTCTATATAATTGTTAATATGTAAATTTTTACCCAAACCCACTTTTACTTTTTCATTGTATATCACAGAGGGCACTATAGATGCTTCTTCATAAATAACTANTCTAATAGAATTAGACCCTATATCAATAATAGAAACATGCCTACTTAGCATAAGCCACCAAAATTGCTGTGAATTTAGCCGAAGAAAAATTTCTTAATATTTTTTTTAACATAATTTTCTCCACGGCCAGACAAACTAGGGTTTTTCATAAAATAAACATGCGCAGAATCTAATTTATTGTCATCCTTTTTTTTATAATAATCTCCATATTTATCCATTTGCCAGCTTAAGGCATTATCTTGAACATTCATAAACATAACTTGAAACAAAACTTGTTTATGAACCGTACTATTCAATATAGGTATTAATATTTCTATTCTTCTATCAAAATTTCTCGGCATAAGGTCAGCACTTGATATAAAGACCTTATTNACTGCATTAGGCATTGCCTTGCCATTCGCAAAACAATAAATTCTACTATGTTCTAAATATCTACCAATAATGCTTTTAACTATAATATTTTCTGAAAGTCCAATTACCCCTGCTCTTAAACAACAAATTCCTCTTATAATTAAAATTATTTTTACTCCATATTTGCTCGCTTTGTATAAAGAATTTATTAGCTCTTCATCGACTAATGAATTGCACTTAAACCATATGCCAGCATCAATACCTTTTTTTGCATTCTCAATTTCATGTTCTATATTTTCAATAAGCTTCTTTCTAAGCGCTACAGGAGCTACTGATATTTTATTCCAGCTAACTGCATCCGTATAGCCAGTTACTACATTAAAAAAGTTTAATGCATCTTCCGACAAACCCTCNTCACATGTGAATAAGGACAGATCAGTATATAGTTTTGCTGTTTTTGGATGATAATTACCTGTTCCATAGTGCACATACTTGTTAACCTTAGAACGCTCCTTTCTAACTACTAAAGAAACTTTTGCGTGAGTTTTAAGTTCTGGAATTCCATAAACCACATGTACGCCNGCACGTTCTAAATCCTGGGATAATTTTATATTCACTTCCTCATCAAACCTTGCCTTAAGTTCAACTATAGCAGTAACATTTTTGCCTGATTCTGAAGCCGAAATTAGCGCCCTAACTATGGGAGAATCTTCTAGAGTAGTCCTATATAACGTCTGTTTAATAGTAGTCACTTTTGGGTCTTTTGCAGCCTGCTCTAAAAAACTTGCTACAACATCAAAAGTTTCATAAGGATGATGNACAATAATATCTTTTTTTCTTATAGCTCTAAAAATATCATTATTTTCTTGTTTAATTCTTTCAGGAAAACGCGGCNTGTATTTTTTAAATTTTAAATGTATGGGCCCTTTATTAACTATTTCAGCAACACTTTGAAAATCATACATACCGTTAGATCTAATAATTTTATCTTCATCAACATCAAGATCTCTGCATATAAGTTTACGTAAATTTAGAGGCATATTTTTATCCATTAACAATAAAACTACTTTTCCTCTTTTTCTAATTCTTAGTTGTGACTTAAATGACATTAATAGGTCTTCTGCTTCCTCTTGAAACTCAATATCACTGTCCCGAATTATTCTAAATAAACCACCATTTATATAATCATAACCCTTAAATATTTCAGAAATGTATTTAATGATTACATCTTGAATGGCTATAAAATCTATTTTTTTATTTTTAGAATTTGGCGATAGCTCAATAAACTTCTCCATATTAGCCGGAAAAGGAAGTAATGCATTTCTTTTTTTATTTGTTTGTTTATGCCTTATTTCTAATGCTAAAACTAAGCCTAAATTACTCACAAATGGAAAAGGATGCGCAGGGTCTATAGCAAGAGGTGTTAATAAGGGTAAAATTTGATTTTGGAAATAATCATAAATATATTTATNTTGCTTTATTGTCAGTTTGTTTTTATCTTTTAAATATATTTTTTCTTTTTTTAACTCCAAGAATAATTTTTTATAGTACCTATTCTGCTTTAAAAAAATCTTTTTAACTTTGTTTTGTACTTTTATCAGTTGTTGTTTAGCAGTCATATCGTCTATGCTTTTTATATTTATCCCCTGATCTATTTGCGCAACTAGGCCTGCAACTCTAACCATATAAAACTCATCTAAATTGCTTCCTGAAATAGATAAGAATCTTAGCCTCTCTAACAAAGGATGTTTTTTATTCATAGCTTCTTCTAAAACACGCTCATTAAAATCAAGCCAAGATATTTCTCTATTTATATATAATGATTTAGCATTGCCTGTACTTAACATAAGNATTTTCTTTTATTAATTTTTTTATGAAACTTTTATTATAATATCATTTTATAATTTTTTCAAAATTTAATAAAAAAAAAAGGCTCCATTTAAAAATAGAGCCTTCTTTTTTCCTCGGAGGATATATTCTCTAATATTAGAATTTATATTGGAAACGCATACCATAAATATCAGTACTCGCACCTCCGCCATNTAAAGANGCTGAGGTAGCCCCCGCATTTTGAGCTGCTTTATTATTCATTATAGACCTAATATAATTAGCTTTAATCATAGCATTACCATTAATATACCAATTTAATCCTAATGTATAATTATCCATAACTCCGCCTAAAATAAGAGATGAACCATTGTCATCCATATCTACATGAGAGTAACGTGTAGCTACTTCCCATACACCAGATCCTTTATTAGGCCATTTGCCTTTAACTTTAGGAGCTTTAAATGCAGCTTTTTTAATAGAATATCTCTTTTTACCATTTAAAACATAACCCATAGAAAAAGTAGATGAATCTGCATTATAATCCGGAACATCAGCACCATCTANACCGCTTCTGAAAGCAGTATAATCAGTATACTCACCTAACGCCCAGAATTGTCCGCCTTGGCCTAAATAAGCTGCTTCGAGTCCATAGTGTTGTGCGCCTTCACAAACGTTATTCCCAGAATGAATAGNTGAAGTTTTTAATGGCTTTGCGTCAGTTACATTTAATTCAGCCCTATACTCTAATTTACATAAAGAAGCCGCATAACCTNCACCAAAATCTACTGTTGCANCCCATGCACCAANATGTACCACTTCAGTTTTAGACAATACNGGAGCAAATGCCGCTCTTANAGTATTTAGCTTATTTCCATCTTTATTATCTATTTTATTTTCTGGTCCAAAACCATGCGCTNCTCCAAAAAAGTATCCTAATTTTTTATCATAAGTAGTAAACCTTATAGCAGGTCTTTTAGGTCCAAACTGCTTATCACTAAAAATATCAATAGCTACTGAACGTTCTATAAAAGAAAGATCATTAGAGGATATTGCTTCTTCAAAATACATTGGCATTTTTAATTTACCAATTGACAGTTTCATAGTTTTAGTTGGGTGGTAGGAAAAGTGTATTTCATCAATACTAGTTTGATCTCCTATATCTGAAGCAGCCTTAGCTGAAGCACCTTTATCAAAGGTAGCAGTAAAACTAAAGTCATCTGCTTTCCCTTTAAACCCTAGTCTTGCTCTTCTTATATTAGTTCCTGAGCCATAAACATCTTGATCCTTAACTTCACCATAATAACCTACGTCCCAATGCATACGTCCATGGACTTTAAAAGATTTNTTACCATGTTTTACTGAAAATCCAGGTCCTATTTTAAATTTAGGCGCGTCATCTATTTTTGCAGTCTTTTTATTAACGCCTTTCATTTTAATAGTTAAGTCTTGAATTTGATTTTGTAATTCATCAATTTGCTTTTGCATAGCATCAGCATCTTGAGAAAAAGCATTAGTATTTAGAACAAAAATACTAAAGACTAACGCAATAAGTATATTTAAAGTTTTCATAATAATTCCCAATATTACAGATTAATAATGATCAATAGNTATCAGGCGATTATTAAAATTATTTTGAATTTATATTACAATTATATTACAGAGCTATAATGCATTTAAGGTGTTACAATTTTATCACACTTAGTTCTCTAACTCTAAAGAATAGCCTGCATCTCTTACTGTTCTTATTATATTATTGGTATTCTCTACTTCTAAGGCTTTTCTTAATCTTCTAATATGCACATCTACCGTTCTATCTTCTACATATATTCCTGTTCCCCAAACCTTATCTAATAATCTTTGTCTAGAAAAAACGCGAGTAGGATTCTCTACAAAGAATTTTAGAAGTTTGTACTCTTTGGGGCCTAAATTTATTTTTAAACCATTTCTAAAAACTTTATGAGCAGCAGTATCTATCTTTATATCAGCATAAGTAAGGACTTCACTATCAGATTTATTACTTCTTCTTAAAACCGCTTTAATTCTTGCCAGCAATTCCGTAGGCGAAAATGGTTTAGTAATATAATCATCAGCACCACTTTCTAAGCCTGTAACTTTATTTTCTTCTTCCGTTTTCGCCGTGAGCATTATAACTGGTATATCTTTAGTCTCTTCCTCTCTTCTTATTGCTCGGCAAACTTCAAGGCCTGAAACAGAAGGCAGCATCCAATCTAATAGAATTAGATCGGGCATCTCAGTTAATATAANATCGATTGCTTTTTCACCGTCAAATACAGACAGTGTTTCATATCCTTTGTCTTTCAGGGCATAACAAATAACTTTTTGAATATCTTTATCATCTTCAACAACTACAATTTTATTCATTTTCAATTTCCTTCGTATTGAGACTTCTCTCTTTCTTCTTTAGGCCTTTCTCCAGTTAAATTAAAGATTACATCTTCCGCTATATTAGTGGCATGATCCCCAATTCTTTCTATATTTTTAAGAGCAAAAGATATCTGAGAACCTGGAATAATAATAGAAGGGTCATTATCCATCTCCTCTATTAATTTTTCAAATANTTGAGTATACTTAACATCTAATTTATAGTCCTCTCTCCAAACTTTCATTGCTTTACCCTTATCTTCCTCTACAAAAGCATCTAATGCATCATGTAATAAACTTTTTGCTAAAGCGCCATACTCTTCCATATTTAATGATTCTATTTTTGCATATTTAGAACTAATAATTACCCTTTTAGCTATATTTTTAGCTAGGTCGCCAACCCTTTCTAGGTCTCTAGCTATTTGCATAGCTGATAAAACATTTCTTAAATCATTAGCAATAGGGTGTTTTAATGCAATCATTTTCTCAACATCTGNTTGTATACGAATTTGTAATTCATCAATACTATTATCTTTTGCAATTATTTCTTCACATGAAGATGAATCATTATTAACCAAACTTTCTATTGAATTATGTAATTGTTTTTCAACTTCGCCGCCCATTTCTAAAATAGAATTTTTTATATTAAGAAGATCATCAGAAAATGCTTTAACTATATGTTCATTTGTCATTTATTATCCTTTCTTATTTATCCAAATCTACCTGTAATATAGTCCTGTGTTTTTTCTTCAGTTGGATTGGTAAATATTGTTTCTGTAGTATCGTACTCTATAATGTTTCCAAGATGAAAAAATGCTGTCTTTTTTGATATTCTTGCCGCTTGTTGCATATTGTGTGTAACAATTATAATAGTAAAATCTTTAGATAATTCATTCATAAGCTCTTCAATTGTTGCTGTTGCAATTGGATCTAACGCAGAGCATGGTTCATCCATCAGTATGACTTCCGGCTTCACAGCTATAGCTCTTGCAATACATAATCTCTGCTGTTGTCCTCCTGATAAGCCTGTGCCAGAGCTACTTAGTCTATCTTTTATCTCTCCCCAAATTCCCGCTTTTTGCAAACTTGTTTCAACTATCTGATCTAACTCAGCTTTATTTTTAGCCAAACCATGTATTCTCGGACCGTATGCTACATTATCATAAATAGACTTTGGAAAAGGATTAGGTTTTTGAAAAACCATACCTACTTTAGTTCTAAGTTTTACTATATCTAAAGTAGGATCAGAAATGACTGTATTTCCCATATTTATTTGACCTTCAACATGACAGCCATCAATTATATCATTCATTCTATTAAAACATCTTAATAATGTTGATTTCCCACAACCAGAAGGGCCAATTAATGCTGTAGTTTGTTTTTCTTCAATATCTATAGACACATTAAATAGCGCTTGCTTATCTCCATAAAAAACATTTACGTCCTTAGCTTTAATTTTACTCATGATCTTTCCTTATCTACCATTTTTTCTCTAATTTCTTTCTACAATAAACTGCTAAACTATTCATAACTATTAAAAATACAACTAAAGTCATTATAGCAGCAGAAGTTTTTTCTTCAAAACCTCTTTCTGGACTATCAGCCCACAAATAAACTTGCGCTGGTAAAACAGTTGCTGGGTCCATAATAGACTGAGGAACTTCAACAATAAATGCAACCATTCCCATCATTAACAATGGCGCAGTTTCTCCCAATGCTTGAGCCATTCCTATTATTGTGCCCGTGAACATTCCTGGAGCTGCTGAAGGCACTACATGATGAAATACCGCTTGTTGCTTACTTGCCCCAATTCCCAGTGCTGCTTCACGAATAGAAGGAGGAACACTTCTTAAAGAAGCTCTTGATGATATAATTACAGTAGGCAAGGTCATCAAGGTCAACACTAGCCCTCCAGCTAATGGAATTGACCGAGGAATTCCAAATATATTTAAAATAACTGCCAAACCCAAAAGACCAAAAACTATTGAAGGAACGGCGGCTAAATTATTAATATTAATTTCTATAATATCTGTTAATTTATTTTTAGGAGCAAATTCCTCTAAATAAATAGCTGTAGCCACACCAAGCGGAAATGACAATACCAAAGTAATAAGCAATGTAAGTGCTGAACCAACTAACGCTCCTAAAATTCCGGCTTCTTCTGGATTTCGACTATCTCCTTTAGTGAAAAAGTTTACATTAAATTTTGTCTTAATTAACCCTTGTTGAATTAACTGATCATAACTTTTAAGCTGCCAATCTGATACAGGCCTAAGGTTTTCTGGCAGGTTACGATCAATGTTTCCCTTATGCAATTGATCTATCTCACTAGACGCCAAAACTTCAATATTTATTTTAGTTCCGATTAAATCATTATTTTCTAGAACCATGTTCCTTAGTTGATATGAAACACCTTTGCTGAATATTTTACTCGCTTGCCTATATGAAGCTCTATTATCAGCGGCTTCAGGAAAAATATTAATGACGCCCTCTTTAAATACTTTTCTATACCTACCTTTTTTAATAACCTCTTCATCTCCAGTATTTTCTGGATCTACATATTCTTGAGAAATATCAAAAGAAGCATTTATATAAGTTTGAAAGAAACCAGGTAGCCCCTTTGATCCAATTGTATAAGCAAGTATAATTAAAAAAGAAAGTGCCATTAGAATAGCTATAATTCCATAAAATTGAAAAAATTTTTCTTTTCTCATCCTACTTTTATGAAATTTGTCTGAATTAATCATATTTTTCCCTATACTTATTTACAACCCTTAAAGCTATTACATTAAGCATTAATGTAATAGAAAATAGAGTTAAACCTAATGCAAATGCTGCCATAGTTTTACTGCTATCAAACTCATGGTCTCCTATTAGCAAAGTAACAATTTGCACTGTAACCGTCGTAACAGAATCAAAAGGATTGGCTGTTAATTTAGCTGCTAAACCTGCTGCCATAACAACAATCATAGTTTCCCCTATAGCTCTTGAAGTAGCGAGCAATATGGAACCAATTATACCAGGCAAAGCTGCAGGAAAAATCACAGAAACTATTGTCTCGTGTTTAGTAGCTCCAAGCCCATAAGAGCCTTCTCTTAATGACTCTGGAACCGCCTTCATAACATCATCGGAAAGAGAAGAAATAAATGGTATAAGCATTATTCCCATTACAGAACCAGCAGCTATTGCACTTTCTGATGCTATAGATAATCCAAAACCTTCCCCAACACCTCGAATAAATGGTGCTACCGTTAAAGCAGCAAAAAAACCATAAACCACCGTAGGAATCCCAGCTAATATTTCTAGAGCAGGCTTAACTATAGATCGTACTTTCGGACTAGAATATTCTGCCAAATACACAGCAGACATTAATCCAATTGGGGTAGCCACAACCATAGCTATAATAGTAATCATAAAAGTGCCCGCAAAAACAGGTACTGCGCCAAAAGACCCCTCAGAAGCAACTTGGCCTTCTCGAAGTGCTATTTGTGGTGACCAAGTCGTTCCAAAGAAAAATTCTATAGGAGATACATCCCCAAAAAAGCGAATCGTCTCAAATAATAAAGATAGAACTATTCCTAAAGTAGTCATAATAGATATAAATGAAGCTAAAAACATAAATGACATTATTATAGATTCAACTTTATTCCTTGCTCTCAAAGAAGGTTCTATATTTTTCCATACTATAAAGAAACCCAATAAAGATGCCAAAATAGTTATACTGTTTCTAATTAGACCTGAATAATACTGCATACTTAAATATTTACTCAATACTAATGGTTCCACATTATCTATAAAGACACCTTTTGAAGCTATTTCCAATGAATTAATATATAATCCAATTTTATCCTGCCCTTGATCTATAATTTCCGCAGGAAAATAATCAGTAATTGAGTTTGATATCCAAATATCCGATGCTAATGACCAAATACAAAAGACAATTATTGCAGGCAATATTGTCCAAAAAAAGCTAAAAAAGCCATAATATTTTGGCAATGAATTTAAATCAGCAAAACTATCAGTTGCTGCCATCACCTTATTCCTAGCAAGGTAATACGATGTACACGATATAATTAGTACACTAACTATCAATAGGCTCATTATTTTTTACCTTTTAGCTTAGATAAAGATTTATAGTATGCAATAGAGACAGGCAAGAAAAAACTTACCTGTCTCTTTATTTTGAAGAAATTAACGTGACGTCATTACTGTCATATTTTTGCCATTAGAACCAAATTTAGCTCTTTCTTCGTCTGGCATTGGTATCATACCTCTTTCAGATAAATAGCCATCAGGTCCCCAAGCTTCGTCTGAAGTAAATTCAGCAACATATTCTCTGATTCCAGGGATAACATCTACGTGCGCTTGCTTTACATAGAAATATAATGGCCTAGAAACTGGATAAGATTTATTAGCTATATTTTCAAATGTTGGAGGAACATTGTCAATATTAGAGCCTTGTATCTTATCTGCATTTTCAGCTAAGAATGAAAAGCCAAAAACACCAAGCGCATCTTTATTTTCTACAAGCTTCTGAACGATAAGGTTATCATTCTCTCCTGCTTCTATATAAGCCCCATCTTCTCTAACCGCTCTACAGATGGCTTTATATTTTTTCTTATCTTGTTTTTTTATTGCTTTCAAAGTAGGGAAAGTTTTGCAACCACCCTCAATAGCTAACTCATTAAAAGCGTCACGAGTACCAGATGTTGGAGGAGGCCCTAAAACTTCAATTTTAATATTTGGTAATGAGGAATCAACATCTTTCCATGTCTTATTTGGATTAGGAATAAGTTTTCCGCCATCTTTATTGCCTTCAGGAACATCTTTAGCTAAAGCTAAAAATACAGCTTGTTTTGTTAAATTAAACTGATTTCCTGCTTTTGAATTAGCAATAACAATACCGTCATATCCAACTTTAATTTCAACAATGTCTATTCCCGCTTTAGTACACTTCTTAAATTCTTTGCTTTTAATTCTTCTAGAAGCATTAGTAACATCAGGATGTTCTACTCCTAAACCAGCGCAGAATAGTTTCATTCCGCCACCTGATCCAGTACTTTCTATTTTAGGAGTTTTCATTCCTGTAGATCTTCCGAAGTTTTCCGCAACAACTGTTGCGAAAGGATAAACGGTAGAAGAACCTACAACACTAATTTGATCTCTTGCTTGTGCAGCTGACACAAATATTGTGCCAAAAAATGCCAAAACTAATAATTTTTTAAACATACATTTTCCCCTATGGAGCTTATAATTTATTAAACATAATAGCCTATATAAAATACAAAAATATATAAACCTCTTACCAAACTTCTATAAGACGCTTTGTAAAAAATTATTACACTTATATTACAGTTTTATGAAATACTTAAATTACTGTCTACAGGTAAATATATTGTAAAATTAGAACCTCTACCATATTCGCTTTTTATAATAAATTGTCCCTCATGTTCAGTAATTATATTTTGTACAATAGACAAACCTAATCCTTTGCCACCTTTTTGCTGGTTTCTCACATTATCAATTCTATAAAATCTCTCTGTCAACCTGCTTAGATGCTCTTTTTTAATTCCAGGACCTTTATCAGCAATATCAATTATTAATACCGGAACATTCTTTTGCCAATTGCTATCTTTTTTATCAGATAGNTTTATATTTATATCTATTTTTGAGTTCTTTAAACTATATTTGATAGCGTTATCAAATAGATTAAGAAATACCCTATAAATATCATTTTTAACTATATTTATATTATATTTATCTTTATTAAAATTTATTGCAAAAACTTGATTATTAGATTTTGCATTATTTTGTTTTTCATTTATTGCCTCTTTAATAATTTCTATTATATTTTCTTCTTTTTTGTTAATTACAGAATTCTCCTGATTTCTGCCTGAGTCCATAAGGTCGTCCAGTAAATTATTTAAATAGTTTACTTTATTATCCATAGTAATCAGTAAATCTTTATATTTTTCTACCTTTGTTAAATCTGAATTTNTTAAAATTTCGGATATACCAGAAATAACAGTTAACGGTGTTTTTATTTCATGGCTAGCGTTAGAAATAATTTCATTTTTAATTTTATTTGCAATATATCTTTCTGTATCATCATTAAATGAAATTAACATAAAATATTGATCACTAGTTTTCTGTAAATCAGAAACAATATTTAACGGTGTTATCAATACCTTATAATGCTTTTCATCAATATGAATATTAACTGAAAGAGAATTTTTAGCCTTTGGGTTTAAAATAATTTTATCTATTANATTTATTAAAATTGGATCTCGGGTTATTTCAGAAAACAATCTTCCNTTTTCTATACGACCAAATATNTTTTTAGCTTCTTTATTATATGNATCAATAATTTTATTATTATCAATTAAAATAAGTGGTTGTTCATAAGCGTCTACTGAAGCTAGTAAATTTTTATACTTGTTATTAAGAAGTATTAGGTTATCCGCATGGGATTTTAAAACATTTATTACAAGTNTTGCTGTATGAAATATAAGATTGTTTTCTATATTAGGTAAAATTGGGATATTATGATTTTTTGTATNATCTAATGCATCTATATTAANAGTCTCAATCCAAGAATTAAATTTTTTCCAATCTCTGTATACTAGAAAAACAAATAGAGCATAAAATACTAATATAACTGCAAAAATTATTACAAAATATACTAGCTCAATATCTTGGATAGTTTTGATTACTAAAAATAATATTACAGTAGGAATAAGAGACAAAATAAAAACGTGCAACAAATGCTTAAAATACATATTCAACACCTACCATACTCAAAGAATGTAAGACAATTGATAAAACTGTCCAGAAATTTTACAATTATATTAATCTTTATTATTAGCTTTTTGTAAAATTAAAAGTGCGGGAATTGCTAATAGAGTCGTTAAAATAAAAAAACAAACCCAATCTATATGTTCTAAGTTATAAAAAGAAAACAAACCGTTCCATCCAATTCCTTCCACCATCCATCCTGCAGGAGCTGATAATTGTGTCCTAGATAAAGCCATAAAAGACGTCAAAAGAGCAAATTGTGTAGCNATATATCTAGAATCCACAAGCTTTGATAAATATGCAAGGAAAGCAGCCGTTCCAATTCCTCCTGCTAAATTTTCTATCGAAATTGTTAGCATTAAAACATTTGTATTTACTCCTACAACTCCTTGAATAGCAAAAAATAAATTAGAAAACATTTGGAGAAAGCCTCCAATAAATAATACAGACACAATATTATATTTTGCTACTAACATCCCTCCTATAAACAGTCCTATTAGAGTTGCAGCAAGGCCTATAACTTTAACTATATTAGCGATTTGAATTTTTGAAAAACCTATATCTAATAAAAATGGCGTAGTCATATTTCCGGCCAAAGCATCTCCTAATTTATATATTGCAATAAAAATTAATATCCAAATCCAAGATTGTCTTTGTGAAAATTCAATAAACGGTTCTAAAACAGCCTTTTTTATCCACGCAATAAGGCTATCAAAATATCCAATATTTTTTTCTTTGCTTTCCGTTATTTCATTATTAGAGGGTAAAAAAATTAAAATTATTGGTCCTAATAAGAAGCATAAAGACATAATAATAAAGGCTGCACTCCATGACATATATTCTGCTAAATAAAGAGCTCCTGCTCCAGCTACAATAAGAGCGATTCTATATCCTAATACGTATGTAGCGATACCAGCTGCTAATTCTTTTTCGGAATGCAATTCTATTCTATAAGCATCCAAAGCAATATCTTGTGTAGCAGAAACAAAGGCTGCACTACATACAAGNAGCGCCAACATATATAAATCTTCTAATGGGTTAATAGTAGCAATTATAAAGAATATTAAAAAAAGAATAATTTGCGTTATTAATAACCAACTTCTTCTTTTTCCTAATAAATTATTTAAAAAAGGAATTTTTATAGTGTCTATTAAAGGAGACCATAAAAATTTAAGAGCATAAGGNGTTCCTGCCAAAGCAAATAATCCTATAGAAGTTAAACTTAACCCCGAATCCATTAACCTTGCAGACATAGTGGCTCCAATTAAAGGCAAAGGAAGACCCGCACAAAAACCTAATGGAATAAATGCTAAAATATTATATTTGTTATATGGTCCCAATTTAGATAGAACTAATTTATATATACTGTTCATTAAATACACTTTATATAAATAGAATTTAAATAAAAGTATTATCAAAGATTAATAAATGCTAATGGAGGCAAATTTATGAAAAAATTATTATACATGATGGTAGTAATATCTTCTTTATTACTGTTAGGTTGTGGTCAGTCAGAACAAAGCTCTGAAACAACAACATCCGACAAAAAAATTCGATGGAAAATGGCTAGTACCTTCCCAGGTTCTTTAGCNCAAATAGGAACTTTAGGGGTCCGCTTACAAGATGAAGTTTTAAAAGTTTCAGGNGGAAATATAAATATTAAATTTTTTGAGCCAAGCGCTCTAGTTCCTGCCTTAGAAATATTTGATGCCGTTTCTACTGGTGGAATTGANGCGGGATGGTCTACTCCTGGTTATTGGGCAGGTAAAGTTCCTGCACTACAATTATTTTCATCCGTACCATTTGGTCCTCCTGCTAGTGAATATATGTCATGGGTATATTTTGGGGGCGGAAAAGATTTCTATGAAGAATTATATGCACGTCATAATATAAAAGGTATTTTATGTGGGATAATACCGCCTGAAGCTTCTGGCTGGTTCCGCGAAGAAATTAAAGGTCCAGATGATTTAAAAGGTTTAAAAATGCGTTTCTTTGGACTGGGCGCAAAAGTAATGGAAAAAGTAGGAGTTTCTACTCAGCTCCTTGCGGGTGGAGATATTTATCCTGCACTGGAACTAGGTACAATAGATTCTACTGAATTTTCAATGCCGGCGATTGATTTAGAGTTAGGTTTTTATCAAATAGCAAAACATTATTATTTTCCAGGATGGCATCAACAATCTACATTTATGGAACTAATGATCAATCTTGAAAAATGGAATACACTATCAGAAACCCAACAAGCGCAAATTGAAGCAGTTTGTGGTGATAATATTCGTCATGCTATTGCAGAAGGGGAAGGCATTCAAGGCCCTGCTCTTAAAACTCTACAAGAAAAAGGAGTGACTCTTCATACATGGTCTCCAGAAATGCTTTCTGTTTTTGAAAAAGGGTGGAATGAAGTAGTAGCGGAACTTGTTGAATCAGATGAAGATTTTGCAAAAGTATGGTCTTCGCTAAGTGAGTTCAGAACTGATTATAAAGTATGGAAAGAATTAGGTTATATAAAATAAATTATAAGCTTATAATAAGGCTGGGCTTAAACTTCGAGCCCAGCCTTATTTTTTACAAACTCTTTTAATTCATCTTCAGGTCTTCCGCCATAATGTGAAATAATTTCTGATGAACAGGCTGCTCCAAGCATTCCCGCTTTTACTAAATCATAATTTTTTGAAATTCCCGCTAGAAACCCTGCAGCAAAAAAATCTCCTGCCCCAGTAGTATCAACTACATTTGTAGAAAACGCTTCTATTTCATGTGCAACATTTTTTTCCACAATAATAGCTCCATTTTCACCTTTAGTAACTATTCCTATTTCTACTTCTCTCTTAAGCATGTTCACAGCATCATCTAAAGAATTAGTTTCATATAAAGCTTTTACTTCACCTTCATTACAAAATAAAATATCTACATCATTCTGAACAAATGCTCTCATTTTAGCTTTATGTCTTTCTACACAAAACGCATCAGACAAGGTAAATGAAACTTTCGTATTATGTTTCTTTGCAAATTTTGCGGCTGTAATGAAAGCATCTTGCGCTTCTGGTGGATCAAATAAGTATCCCTCCAAATAAATTATTTTTGAAGCTTTTATCTGATTTTCATTTATATCTTCAACTGTTAATTTACTTGAAGAGCCTAAAAAAGTTGCCATCGTTCTTTCAGCATCTGAAGTAACCAAAATTAAACATCTTGCTGAAGACTCCCCTGTATCTAAAGGCGAAGTATTAAAAATAATTTCAGATCTAGTTAAATCTGAATGAAAAATGTTTCCAAGATCATCATTTGAGCGTTTACCTATAAATGCGCTTCTACAACCTAATTGTGCTAAGCCATATATCGTATTAGCAGCAGACCCGCCTGACATTTGAATTTTATTTTTCATAGAAGAATAAATATTACTGGATGATTCTTCATCTACAAGAGTCATAGAGCCTTTATTAAGATTATGTTTTAATAAAAAAGCATCGTCTGCATCCGCTAAAACGTCTATTATTGCATTTCCTATACCTAAAACATCAATGGTTTTTTCCANCGCCATTATAATTCCTTTTTAATTTAATTANTAATAAATATATTTATAGTTATATAGAAGATAGAATATTTGTAAAAATAAAGGGGTAAAAAATGGCTTCATCAGAAAAAAATTTATGGGAAAAAAGTGCAACAGAGATTGTGTCTTTATTAAGAAGTAAAGAAATATCGCCAGATGAAGTGCTTGACGAAAACCTTAAGAGAATAAAAGAAACTCACAGTAGTATTAACGCAGTGGTAACTATTTGCGAAGAAAGGGCACGTCATCAAATAAAAAATTTAGATACAGAGAGAAAAGATCAGCCAGGTTATCTCTATGGTTTGCCTATAGTAATCAAAGATTTAACTGATGTTAAAGATGTTAAAACTACCTATGGCTCGCAAATATATAAAGACCATATTCCTAAGTCTTCTGATTTTCTTGTTGAAAGAATAGAAAAAATGGGAGGCGTAATAATAGGAAAAACAAATACTCCTGAATTCGGAGCAGGATCGCAAACTTTTAACGAGGTGTTTGGATATACGCCTAACCCATGGAATTCTCAATATACATCTGGGGGCTCTTCTGGAGGAACAGCTTCCGCACTTGCTGCAGGAGCAGCATGGCTTGGAACAGGGTCAGATTTAGGCGGATCTCTAAGAAACCCAGCAAGTTTTTGCGGAGTTGTGGGCTTAAGAAC
>NHFK01000023.1 GCA_002171375.1 Alphaproteobacteria bacterium TMED109 | reverse complement strand
TTACATTTCTAATGTATTTGTTTAATTAATATAGAGATAGTTTTAATTATATAAAAGTAATAGAAAATTTTACAATGAGTATACTTAATTTAGTTTATGCGCCCGCAACAGTTTTAGAGAAAAAAGCTCATGAAGTTAAGAATATTGATAAATCTCTAAAAAGCTTTGTTAATAATATGTTTGATACAATGTATAAAAATAATGGAGTTGGCTTAGCAGCTCCTCAAGTAAACGAGTCTTTACAAGTAATAGTTATGGATTGTTCTAGTAAGAATAAAGAATCTAATCCACGAGTATTATTGAATCCAAAAATAATAAATCAATCAGATACTTGCAAAGAATATGAAGAGGGATGTTTATCTTTTCCTGATCATTATTTCTCAATTTCACGGCCAGACTCTCTTAATGTAAAATTTTTAGATCTGGAAGGAAATAAAAAAGAAACTTTTTTTAGTGGTTTCGAGGCTGTCTGCGTTCAACATGAGATAGACCATTTATCAGGTACTTTATTTACTTCTTATATATCTAGGTTGAAGCGTCAAATTATTTTAAAAAAAATGCAAAAATTCAAGAAAAATATAAATAAATCTATATAATTTATTTATGAATAATAAACTTAAATTATGTTTTATGGGTAGTCCTGAATTTGCAGTTCCAAGCCTAAAGGAACTTCTAGAAGCAGGGCATGAAATTCCTGTAGTTTTTACCCAAGAACCTAGGCGTGCAAATAGAGGAAAAAAAATTCAAAAACAGCCTGTACAAGAATTTGCTGAAAAAAATGGAATAAGGGTTATTTTTGGTAACCAGTTAAAGGATAATATTGAATTTTTAAAAGGATTAAATTTAGACATGATTATTGTTGTGGCTTTTGGTTATATTTTACCTAAAGAATTAATAAAAATACCTAGATATGGCTGTATAAATTTACACGCTTCTTTGTTACCTAGATGGCGAGGAGCTGCTCCTATTCAAAGAGCTATAATGGCAGGAGATGAAAATACAGGCATAACCATAATGTTAATGGATGAAGGTTTAGATACAGGAGATGTTATTTCTAAAATTACTATTGCCATAAAAGATAGGCAAAATAATGGCGATTTAACAAACTTATTATCTCTGAGAGGAGCAAAATTATTAAATGCAAGTATTTTAAAATTTGCAAATAATATAATTAAGGCAACTCCTCAGATATCTGAAGGCACAACTTATGCAAAAAAAATATTTAAAGAGGATGAAATTATAGATTGGAATAGAAAAGCAGATGAAATATTAAATCAAATTAGGGCATTAAGTCCAATTCCTGGTGCTAAATGTCGAATTAAAGATGAAAATATTAAAATATTAGATGCCGAGGTCATTAAAAATAATGTAAAAGCAAAAAACGGTATAATAGTTGATGAACCTATTATCGTTAAATGTTCTGAAAATGCAATTAAGATAAATATTCTTCAAAGACCTGGAAAGAAGATTATGTCTTCAAAAGAAGTATTGAATGGTTGGAAAATACTTAAAGGACATAAAATGCAAAATTTAAGTTAGACTTAAAATAATATTTTAACATTTTCTGGGGGACGACCTATAATTGCCTTATTTCCTTTAACTACTATAGGTCTTTCTAATAAAATTGGATTTTCAGATATCTTTTTAATTAATGTTTCTTCATCGGCGTCTTTTAAATTTAACTTCTTATAAATATCTTCATTTTTTCTAATAATATTATTTGCCGTAGTATCTAATTTTTTAATTATTATTCTAATTTCTTCTACGGATAAGGGGTTTTCTAAATATAGATTTATATTGTGTTTTATATTATTCTCTATAATTATATTTAGAGTTTCTCTAGATTTAGAACATCTAGGATTATGAAATATTTGCATTTTTTTCCTAAAATTTATAATTATATGTGTACTTTTAAATACTTAGCAGGTTATATATTCTCATGCAAAAAAATAAGTTTATTTCTGAAAGGTCTGTCAAAGGTTTTAATAGTGTTAATTGGATAGGCGTTTACACTCTTTTTAAGAGAGAAGTAAACCGTTTTTTGAAAATTTATCTTCAAACTATTTTAGGGCCTGCACTAACCACACTTCTTTTTTTAATAATTTTTGCATTGGCTCTAGGTAGATCTTCAAAATTAGTAGAAGATATACCTTTTTTAGAGTTTTTAGCACCAGGCTTAATTGTAATGGCAATGATACAAAATGCTTTTGGTAATACCTCTTCATCGTTATTAAGTGCAAAAGTCGCTGGAAATATAACAGACTTATTGCTACCTCCACTTACATCTGTAGAATTTGCATCAGCTTTTTTAGCTGGCGCGATATGTAGAGGATTATTTGTAGGTATATCTGTTTCTTTGTTAGTTTTAATTTTTGTTCCTTTAAAAATATATAATCCTTTTGTTCTTATATATTTTTCTATTTTATCCTGTTCATTTATGGGTTTGTTAGGTTTAATTACTGGAATATGGTCAAGTAAATTTGAACATGTTGCGGCTATAACAAATTTTATTGTTACTCCCTTATCGCTATTATCAGGAACATTTTATTCTATAAAGATTTTACCAGATAATTTTTATTTTATTAGCCAATTAAACCCATTTTTTTATATGATTGATGGTTTTCGTTTTTCAATGATAGGTTATTCAGACTCTAATATTTACCTTGGAGCTATAATTCTTCTTGTACTAAATATATTTTTATATGTGGCTTCAATAATAATGTTAAAGACAGGGTTTAAGCTAAAAGCATAAAATATAATTTTATTTAGCCTTTTTATTTTTTATCTGATATATTCATAGACTTTTTATAGAGGTTTTAAATGAAAAATGTAATGCCAACATATGGCCGGATAGACCTTTCATTCGAGAGAGGAGAAGGCCCTTGGCTATTTACAAAGGACAAAAAGAAATATTTAGATTTTGCTACAGGTATAGCTGTAAATACTTTAGGTCATTCTAATGAAGAGTTAATTAATACTCTTATTAGTCAATCTAAAAAATTATGGCACACTTCTAATCTATATAATATAAAACCGCAAGGAGAACTAGCAGAGCTTATATGTAAAAACTCATTTGGAGAAAGTGTCTTTTTTTGTAATTCAGGGGCTGAGGCATTAGAAGGAACAATCAAATTATGCAGAAAATATCATTTTAATAATGGTGATGAAAATAAAACAGAAATTTTAGTTTGTAGTAGTGCCTTTCATGGAAGAACTCTGGGTACCCTTGCAGCAGGTGATAATGAAAAACATAGAGAAGGCTTTGGTGTAAACACAAATGGTTTCACAAGAGTTCCTTTTGGAGATATTAACGAAATAAAAAAATTTATAAATAAAAATACTGCGGCTATTTTAGTTGAGCCTATTCAAGGGGAAGGTGGAATTAATAGATCTCCTAAAGGCTTTTTAAAAAAATTAAGAATATTATGTTCAGAAAATAAAGTACTCCTAGCTTTGGATGAGGTGCAAACAGGTATTGGAAGAACAGGAAAATTATTTGCGCATCAATGGGCAGATATAATTCCTGATGTGATGGCAATTGCTAAAGGTCTAGGAGGAGGGTTTCCTATTGGTGCAGTTGTAGCTAAAAATAAAGCTGCATTGGGAATGTCTCCAGGAACACATGGGTCTACTTTTGGTGGAAATTTTTTAGCCTCTAGTGTTGCTAAATCAGTAATTTCTCAAGTGATTGAGAGAGATTTTTTAGATAATGTAACTAAAATTGGCAATAAATTATTCCAAGAGATTGAAGTTCTCTCTCAAAAATATCCTTCCATACTTAAAGGGGCTAGAGGTAAAGGACTTATGATAGGTATAATATGTAACGTGAGTAATATTGATTTATGTAAAAATTTAAGAGAAAAGGGTTTATTGAGTGTTCCTGCTGGAAATAATGTACTGCGTTTTTTACCTCCTTTAAATATTAAACTTGAACATGCTGATAAGTGTATAGAAATAATGAAAAAAACATTAGATAAAATGATGGTAGAACAAGTATGAGAAACCTTATAGATATAAATCTTTTAGAAGATGGTATAGCTAGAAAATTATTACAAACTGCTAAATTTTATAAGTCTAGTGGAAGAGGTTTATTAGAAGGGGCTCCATTATTAGGAAGAACTCTTGCAATGATTTTTGAAAAACCTTCAACGAGAACACGAATATCTTTTGAAGTTGCAATGACTGAACTAGGTGGATCAGCTATTTATCTAGATGCAAAATCTATGCAAATGGGACGTGGAGAAAGTATTGCTGATACAGCTAAGGTTTTAGGTAGATATTTGGATGGTATTATGATCAGAACTAGTAAACATGAAACTTTAATAGAGATGGCTGCACATTCTAAAATTCCCGTAATAAATGGATTAACAGATATTAGTCATCCTTGTCAGGTATTTGCAGATATAATGACTTTTGAAGAAAAATTAGGAGATATAGAAAATAAAATAGTTGCATGGATAGGTGATGGAAATAATATGGCTAATTCATGGATCCATGCATCAAAAGTTTTTAATTTTAAATTAAGGCTAGCATGCCCTAATGGGCGATTACCAAACATTCATATTATTCAGTGGGCTAAAGATAATTCTGTAGATATAGAAATTATGGATGACCCATTGAAGGCTTGTAAAGATTCAGATGCAATATGTACTGATACCTGGGTATCTATGGGAGATGAAGGTACAATTAACCCAGAAAAGATTTTTAATAATTTTCAAGTAAACGAAAAATTATTTAAGGTTGCATCTGATAATGCAATATTTATGCATTGTTTGCCTGCGCATAGAGGACAAGAAGTTACTGAGGAAATTATTGATGGCCCTAGATCAGTAGTTTGGGATGAAGCTGAAAATAGGTTACACGTTCAAAAAGCAATTCTTTCTTGGGCTATTGCAGATAAATTAATTTAGCAATATAATATTAACTATGTATAAAAAAAGTTATTTTATTTTATTGTTAACTTTGTATTTTTTTTGTGGTTGTGCGACTAACAAAAATTACTTAATTCAAGATATTAATTTTGATAATCATAAGTCGTTTACTATAGATGCAGCNAGACTAATTGTTGAGCAAAAATATAATACAAATATATCTTATCCTTATATAGATCATTTAGTTAAACAAGATTTAGTATCTTTGGTTAGTTCTTGGTCTATTGCAAGGCTAAATACTGAGACTTCAAATAATATTGGAAATTTAAAAGTCATAATAAATGAAGCTAGCATTAAAGCTCTGCCTATTTCAGATAATAATAAAATTGAAGAATTATTTATGTCGAATGCNGNTATTAATATTGAGATGAACTTNGATGTAAATATNGATTTACTTNATGAAAAAGGTAATAGAATTTCTTATGTAAATATAAAAGTATTTAAAAGCCAGGAATTAGGTGGCAATATCTCTTTATTAGAAAAAGATTATAAAATTCAAGAAATGTCTAGATATATGATGATGGATTTTGATAGCTTGGCTATTAATAAGATAAAAGAAGTATTTAATAAAAGAATTTTATCTAATTAGCTAATTCACCTTTAATAGCTTTATTTATTAAATCTATAGTTTCATTACAACCATATAAGGCAATAAATGACCCTATTCTAGGGCCTTGTGTTTGTCCTAATAGTATTTCATAAAGCGCAGAAAACCAATCTTTCAATTCCTCATAATTATGTTCTTTTCCAGCTTCGTAAACTTCACTTTGAATTTCTTCTGCATCATTCGAGTTATTTAATTTTATTAATCTTTTATTCAAGGACTGTAATGCAATAATTTCATTTTTATTTGGGTTTTTATATTTTTTATTTGGAGCAATAAAATCTTTATAATATTGAAGCGCCTTTTCAATTAAATTATTCATAAGTGGATCAGAATTATTATTATCCTCTGTATATTTAGAAATAAAACCCCATAAAATTTCTGAGCTGTTTGCATTACACACAGAAGCTAAATTTAATAACATCGAATAACTTATTTCTTGATTATGTTTTGGAATATTCCCGTTATGAATATGCCATACTGGGTTTTTAATGAGTGACTCAATATCTTGGTTTTTTGAACTAGATAAAAACCTTGAATATTCATCCACATTCTTTGGTATAGTATCAAAATATAATCTTTTAGCACGTTTAGGGTTTTGGTACATATAAAGTGTAAGGCTTTCCTCAGTGCCGTATGAAAGCCATTCTTCTATTGACAAACCATTACCTTTAGACTTTGATATTTTTTCGCCATTTTGATCTAAGAATAATTCGTAAACCATATTTACTGGTGCTTTACCTCCAATTGTATGAACAATTTTTTTTGAGAGATCGAATGAAGGAGTTAAATCTTTACCATTCATCTCATAATTAACATCTAATGCTGCCCAACGCATTGCCCAGTCAGCTTTCCATTGAAGTTTACATTTACCTTTCGTAATTTCAGTAATAATACTTTTTCCATCTTCGTTAGTATATTCTATAGTTCTATTATTTAAATTAATATTACTTATAGGCACTTGTAAAACTTTACCTGTTTCTTCGCATANAGGAAGAAAAGGACTATATGTTTCTCTTCTATCTTTACCTAAAGTTGGAAGAATTATTCCAAGTATTTTTTCATAGTTGTTTAGAATACTTATAAGGGATTCATCAAAATCACCGTTTAAATAACAATCAGTAGAAGATTTAAACTCATATTCAAAGTTAAATTGATCTAAAAATGATTTTAGTCTTTCATTGTTATGTTCTGCAAAGCTATTATATTTTTCAAATGGGTCTGGAACATTTGATAAAGGTTTATCTAGATGAAGTTTTAGCATCTCTTGATTTGGAACATTGTCAGGAACTTTTCTAAAACCATCCATATCATCTGAAAATGTAATAAGTTTAGTAGGAATATCAGATATTGTATTGAAAGCATTTTTCACTAAAATTGTTCTTGCTACTTCACCAAAAGTTCCTATGTGCGGTAAACCAGAAGGACCATATCCAGTTTCAAATAAAACATAGCCTTTTTCAGGAGTCTTTCCATTTAGACTTTTTAATATTCTTAATGCTTCTTGAAATGGCCAAGCATTAGAATTTTTTGCTATATCTGCTAATTTATTTTCCATTATATACAATCTTTTCTAATTAAATTAATATACACATATTTATATAATATCTTTAAATTATTTTACTTAAAATAAAAAGGCCTTATATTTTTATAGAGGTATAAATATGGATTATATTATTAATAATGAAGCTACACTTAGACTAAGCGCTTTTTTGTTCATGTTATCGCTAATATTTATAATAGAATTGATTTTTCCTATCTATGTAAGAAGAATTGAGTCTTATANAAGATGGATTATTAATTTTTCTTTTGTTTTGATCAATACATTAATCTTAAGATTTTTATTTCCAATTCTTGCAGTAAGTTTTGCATCTATTTGCATTAAATATAATATCGGTATTTTTAATTATTTTAATTTCAATGGGTTATTTTCAGTTATAGTATCATTCTTATTCTTGGATTTAGGGATATGGTTGCAACATTTACTATTTCATAAAGTAGGTATTTTATGGAGATTTCATAAAATACATCACAGTGATGAGGAAGTTGACTTTACAACAGGTATAAGATTTCATCCAATTGAGATAATAATTTCTATGATATATAAATTTATTTTAATTGCCATTNTTGGACCATCAATAGCTCTAGTAATTATATTTGAAATTATATTAAACGCGTCTTCTATTTTTAATCATGGAAATATTAAAATAAAGAAAAAATATGATTTAAATTTTCGTAAGTTAATAGTAACTCCTAATATGCATAGGATTCATCATTCAGAAGAAGAAAAAGAAACTAATTCTAATTATGGCTTTAATTTTTCAATTTGGGATAGGGTGTTCGGAACCTATAGAGAAAATTCTGCAAAAGGAGATGACCTCATAGTAGGCCTAGAAGAATTTAAAGATAAAAATACTAGTAGTATTTTTATGTTATTACTTAAACCATTTTCAAATAAATAATTTTTATTTTTTTATCGTTTCTTTTAAAACAAGAGGCATTTGAGCTAAAGTCCATACAATTGTTAATGGCATTATCCCAAATAATTTGAATGTTACCCATGTATCAGTAGAATAATTTCTCCAAACAATCTCATTAAGTATTGCTAAAAATATAAAAAACATAGACCAGCGTATGTTTAAAACTCTCCACCCACGTTCTGAGAGGTTGAAAGCTTTATCAAAAACTATTTTTAAAACATTAATTTTAAAGAAGACTCTACTTATAATGAGTCCGCTAGCAAAAACAAGATTAACTATAGTTGGTTTTAGCTTAATAAATGTGTCGTCCTGAAACAAAAGAGTTAATGATCCAAAAAATACAACAAAAACTCCTATAACTATTGGCATAATAGGAAGCTTTCCTTCAATTTTCCATGAAATTGGAATAGCTATNGCTGTGGCAATCATAAATGCACCAGTTGCGTAAAAAATNCCATATTTTGCATTACCAATAAAAAATACAGCTAAAGGACCAACTTCGGTAATAAGTTTTAAAAAAGGTTTCATTTTTTCTCCTANTAATCTTCTATTTCTAAACCAAGTAAAGCTCTGGCATAAGGNTCTGCCTCAAAAACATTTAAGTCTTCTTGTTTTTCCCCTACACCAATAGCATGAATTGGAATTTCGTGATTTTTGCTAATAGAAATTATTATTCCTCCTTTTGAGCTAGTATCAAGTTTAGTTATAATAATTCCATTAATATCTATAGTTTCTCTAAAAGCTATAATTTGATTCAGTACATTTTGCCCGGCAGTAGCATCAACTATAAGTATTCTATGGTGTGGGGCAAATTCATTTTTTTTATTAATTACTCTATGAATTTTTTTTAACTGTTCCATCAAGTCAGTCTGTGTTTGCAATCTTCCGGCAGTGTCAATTAATAAGACATCACTTTTTGTTTCTACTGCTCTATCATATGCTTTAAAAGCAATTCCTGCTGGGTCACTTCCTTCTGGTCCAGAAACTAGTTCTGCTCCTACTCTCTTAGACCAAATTTCTAGTTGTTGAACTGCGGCTGCTCTGAATGTATCAGCTGCTGCTATAATAACTTTTTTACCCTTTGATATTTCTTGTGATGCTATTTTTGCTATAGTAGTAGTTTTACCTGCTCCATTTACACCTGAAAATAATATAACTTGTGGAATATTAGAATATTCTAAATTAAGAGGCTTAGATACTGAAGAAATATTGTTTGCAATTATTTCTGCTAATTTTTCTTTAACTATTTCTTCATCTATCTGTTCAAATTTATGATTTTTTAGGTCATTAATTAATTCATTTGCNGCTTTTGCTCCTACATCTGCTAAAATTAAGTTTTCCTCTATTTCTTCTAGAGCTGTATCATCCAGTTTCTTAGAGGTCAGCGCTTTAGCAATTCCAGAACCAATGATAGAAGATGTTTTTGATAAGCCTGCTCCTAGCCTAGCAAACCAGCTTTTAAATACATAGTCTTCCGCCTCTTCTTTAGCCGCCTCTTGAGAAGCATCTTTTTCAGCTTGTTCTTTCGCAGCTTCTTCTTTAGCAGCTNATTCAGTAGCACTTTCTTCTTTAGCAGCTTGTTCTTTCGCAGCTTGTTCTTTCGCAGCTAATTCAGCAACATCTTTCTCAGCTTGTTCTTTAGCAGCTTCTTCTTTAGCAGCTAATTCAGCAGCATCTTTCTCAGCTTGTTCTCTCTCAGCTTGTTCTTTCGCAGCTAATTCAGCAGCATCTTTCTCAGCTTGTTCTCTCTCAGCTTGTTCTTGTTTGTCCTTACCAGTAAGTTTAGAAAACCATTTATTTTTAAATAGACTCATAAATTTTTCCAACTAGCATATTGTTTTCTATACCAATAATTTTACATTTATATATTTTTCTATGTTTAGCATTCTTTATCCTAGCAACTAAGAAGTTTTCACAATGACCTATTCCATCTCTAGTTTCAATAAGAACATTTTGTATAGTATTAACACACTGTTTTAACTTATTTTGTAATTGATGCTCCCCAACTTCTCTTAATTTTTTTGCTCTTTCTTTTATTAAATTATTAGGAGTTTGAGGCATTTTTGCTGCAGGAGTGCCTGGCCTAGAGGAATAAGGAAAAACATGTAAAAAAGTAAGATCTAATTTTTTTACAGCGTTAAGAGTATTATTAAATGCCTCTTCATTTTCAGTAGGGAAGCCTGCGATTAAGTCTGCACCAAATAAAATATCAGGCCTAGCTTCTTTAAGGTCATTAACAAGTTTTTCTGCATCTTCAGAGTTATGTCTACGTTTCATTCTTTTTAAAATTAAATTATCATTACTTTGAAGACTTAAATGAATATGTGGCATAAGTCTTTTTTCATTTTTAAAAGCTTCTAAAAGATCTTGGTCAATTTCAGCTGCATCAAGTGAAGAAATTCTTAACCTTTTTAATTCAGGAACTAATTTTAATATTTTTTTTACTAGTATTCCGAGATTATTTTTTCCTGGTAAATCTTCTCCATAGGAAGTTAAATCTACCCCCGTTAATATAATTTCTTCTATACCATCACTTATAATATTTTTAATTTCAGAAATAATAAGTCCTGTCGGTACACTTTTACTATCTCCTCTAGCTTTAGTAATTATGCAAAAAGTACAGGAATGATTACATCCATTTTGTATTCTAATAAAAGCTCTAGTTTTCAAACTATCATTATTTGCTGGTTTAAAATGGCTAGCATCTTCTTTTATAGCTTTACTATTATTAATTTCTGGCTTCAATCCCCATAAACTAGGTTTGAGTTTGTTTTTATTTGGAATAATTTTATCTACTTCAGGCATATTATTCCAATATTTTTGATCAAGTTCTACTGCACAACCAGTTGCCATTATATATGCATCAGGAAATTCTTTTCTCGCTTTTCTTATTTGCTGCCTTGCCTGTCTTTCGGCTTCAGCTGTTACAGCACAGGTATTTACTACTAAAATATCTTTTTCTGAGGAATAATTACCAAATTTACTTATTTTATCGCTTTCATAAGAGTTCAATCTACAACCCATAGTAATAGTCTTCAAAGTTTTAGTCATTTTTCTATACCTAATGTACTAAAATCTCCTAAAAAAGAAACTGAAACAGGGCCACTCATTATAACGTGTTTATTTGTATTAATGTTCCATGAAATATTCAAAGATCCTCCATCTAACAGAATTTCAGCCTTTTCATTTGATAAACCGTTCTTATAAGCCGCAACTAATACTGCACATGCTCCAGAACCACAAGCTAAAGTTTTACCCGCCCCTCTTTCCCAGATTAATGCTTTTATTTTATTTTTGTTTATTATCTGGCAAATTTCTATATTAATTCTTTGTGGAAATAGTTTATACGTTTCAATATAAGGTCCAATTTCATTTATATTAATATTATTCAAATCTTCCACAAAAAACACAATGTGAGGGTTACCCATGTTAACGGTTAAGCCATTTTTAAGAGAAAACTGGTCAAAATTAATTTCTTTTACGTTTTCATTTAAAGGAATTTCATTCCATAAAAACCTTGGTTTGCCCATATCCACTTTTATATTTCCATCAACCTCTGATTCTGCATTTATTATTCCAGAAATAGTTTCTATAGAGAGTTTCTTTTTAGGAGATGATGCAAATAAAATTCCTGCAACGCACCTAGAAGCATTTCCGCAGGCTTCTGCTTCAGAGCCATCAGAATTATAAATTTTCATAAAAATATCTGCAGTCTTAGAGTCTTTCATTTCTATGACTTGGTCACAGCCTACTCCAAAGCGTCTATTAGAAATAAGTTTAATAGTTTCATTATTTATAAGATAACTATTATTCCTAGAATCGATTATTACAAAATCATTACCTAAGCCATGCATCTTAATAAAAGGTTTTTTCATAATTTTCTCTATTAATAAATTTTAATATTATAATGCTATATATAAAGAATTGTTGACGTTTAAGCTAGTAAGATGTACTAAATACTTTAATTTTAGTATATAGTTTTGTTTAATTGACTTTGAGGAGTCACACTGGTCTTCGATTTTCGTTCACCGGTGTTAATTATAGTATTTTAAAAGTGATATAAATGTTTGATAGCTTAAGTGATAAATTAGTTTCGGCTTTTGATAAAATAAGAGGTAAAGGATCTCTGTCAGAAGGAGACATAGCTAATGCTATGAAAGAAGTTAGATTAGCTTTAATTGAAGCGGATGTAGCTTTGGATGTTGTAAAACAATTTATTTCAGATGTAACTTCAGAAGCTCAAGGTCAACAAATTACTAAATCTGTAAAACCTGACCAAATGGTATTCAAAATTGTTCAAGATAAATTGACGGATCTGTTAGGCGGAAAGAATACAGAAAATGATATTAATTTATCATCACCTCCATCATCTATTATGCTGGTAGGACTTCAAGGTTCCGGAAAAACAACATCTGCAGCAAAAATGGGGATGATGTTAAAAAATTCTGGAAAGAAAGTACTTTTAGCGTCCTTAGACGTGCAAAGGCCTGCAGCTATGGAACAACTTCAGATCTTAGGTGATCAAACTAATATTGATGTTTTACCAATTGAAAAAAATCAAAGGCCTATAGAAATTACAAAAAGATCTAATCAGCTAGCTAAATTAAGTGGATATGATGTTGTAATATTAGACACAGCAGGGAGAACAAGTGTTGATGATGAATTGATGAATGAATTAAGTGAGGTATATAGTGAATCAAAACCCTCAGAAGTTTTTTTAGTAGCAGATGCAATGACAGGACAAGAAGCGGCAAATGTTGCTAAAAGTTTTAAAGAAAAATCTAATGTAACCAGTATTATTTTAACTAGAGTAGATGGTGACGCTAGAGGTGGAGCAGCTCTTAGTATGTCAAATATTACTAATTGTCCTATAAAGTTTATGGGTACAGGAGAAAAAATAGAGGCTTTTGAAACTTTTAAAGCAGAAAGAATTGCATCCCGAATTTTAGGTATGGGCGATGTTGTAAGTCTAGTTGAAAAAGCACAAAGTGAGGTTAAGGAAGAAGAAGCAAAAGATTTAGCAAAAAAAATATCTAAAGGTACGTTTGATTTTAATGATTTTAGGAAACAATTAAATCAAATGAAAAAAATGGGAGGAATGCAAGGTATTTTAAGTTTATTACCTGGAGCTCAAAAAATAAAAAAACAAATGGCAGTGGGCGGCTTAGATGATAAAATTTTAGTAAGAATGGACTCTATGATTTCTTCTATGACTTCTAAAGAAAGAGTTAATCCAAAAATATTAAATGGTTCGCGTAAAAGAAGAATAGCAGAAGGGTCAGGAAATTCTGTTCAAGATTTAAATCGTTTACTTAAACAATTTAAACAGATGACCTTAATGATGAAAAAAATGGGTAAAAAAGGTGGTAATATGGATATTTCAGATGCAATGAATATGCAAGGTATGGATATGCCAAATGGTTTACCAAAGGGTTTTAATCCAGGGTCATTCCCTTTTAGAAGAAGATAATAATTTAATTAATATAACAATAGTAAAGGAAACAATATGCCGTTAAAAATTAGACTTAGCCGTGGTGGGAATAAAAAAAGACCTCATTACAGAATAGTACTAGCTGATTCTAGAGCTCCTAGGGATGGAAGGTTCATAGAAAGATTAGGAACATATAACCCATTATTATCTAAAGATAATGAGCAGAGAATAGTTTTTAATGAAGAAAGAATAAAATATTGGTTAAAAAATGGAGCTAAGCCTTCAGACCGTATTACGAAGTTTTTATCTCAAGCTAAAATTATGGAAGATATTAAAAGAGACAATCCTAATAAGGCAAAGCCAAAAGCAAAGGCGCAAGAAAGAGCTCAAGCTATCGAAGATGCAAAAGTAGCTGCAGAGGAAGAAAAAGCTAAAGCAGAAGCAGCTCCAGCAGCAGAAGAGGCTCCAGCAGCAGAAGCAGCTCCAGCAGCAGAAGAGGCTCCAGCAGCAGAAGCAGCTCCAGCAGCAGAAGAGGCTCC
>NHFK01000022.1 GCA_002171375.1 Alphaproteobacteria bacterium TMED109 | reverse complement strand
TAAAATTATGGGGAGCTCTATAGGAGATATCATGAATATTATCTTCAGTAAATTCATTAAGATTATAGTCTGAGATAACTTCTTTTAAGGCTATTTTATGCCCACCATCAAAATTATATTTAGGTGGTGAGTTTTCACCTAAATTTAAAACTCTCTTTAATGATTTTCTTCTTAATTCATTAGTAATCTCAGCCCAATTTCTTTCAATATTATGTTCTTTGCCAGCTTTTTCAAAAGCATTTTTAAACCCAGTATGCCAATCCAAAATTGTGCCACCAGTATCAAAAGTGAGGGCTTTTATATCTTTAATAGACATTTTGTAATCCTTTTATTTATTTTTTTATATATTAATAAATGTTATTAATATAAATTATTATCTACCTGTAAATACAGGTTTTTCTTTAGCAACAAATGATTTAGCTGCATTTTGATGGTCTTCAGTATCTCTGCATAATGTTTGATATAATGCTTCACTATCTAAAGAAGCTATTAAATTTCCTTCCTCTGCAAGATTCATATTTTGTTTCATATATCGTAAAGCTGTAGAAGGGCCATTAGCTATTTGATCTATGAATTTATTAGCTGTAGCTTGAAGCTCTTCATCAGTTGCTACTGCATTAATAATACCTAACTCTTTAGCTTCTGTTGCTGTTAATACACTTGAAAGATAATATAATTCTCTTGCTTTTGCTGTACCTACCATTTGTGTCAGAAAAAATGTTCCTCCAAAATCTCCAGGAAATCCTGCTTTAGCAAAAGCAGTTGTTATTTTAGCGTTTTCACTCGCAATTCTTATATCACAAGCTAATGCTATTGATAAACCAGCTCCAGCGGCAGCACCTGGTAAGACAGCTATTGTTGGAGTAGGCATTTCATGAAGAATTCTAGATGTTTCCATCATACGTCTAAGGTTATTAGTTTTCTCTTGTGTAGTTTCTTTTTCATTATCTCTTTCAGCCATATCTTTCAGGTCACCACCTGCACAAAAAGCATTGCCTGCGCCTGTAATAACAACTGCTCTTATAGAGCTATCATTCTCAATTTTTATCAATTCATGATAAAAATCATTTAGCATATCATGGCTAAGAGCATTTCTTCTTTCTGGTCTATTAAAGGTGATAGTTACAGTAGAATTTTCTTTATTCACAATTAAGTCATTACTCATTATTTTTATTCCTTTTATTAGTTAATTGATTGATTACCTCTGATTAGTTTTCCTGGTAGTTGACCAGTAAATTCACCATTTTGTGATACTTCTATTCCTTTTACAAATGTATGATCATACCCTCTAGATTTTTGAATAAGTCTTTTACCACCTGCAGGTAAATCATATGTTAAACATGGTTTTGTTAAACCAATATTATCGTAATCTATAATATTTATATCAGCTCGCATTCCTTTAATTAAGGCTCCTCTATCTAAGAGACCATAAGTTTGCGCCGTTTTTAAAGTTTGTTTAGATACCAGATATTCTAAATTTAATAATTTACCTCTTTTTCTATCTCGTGACCAAAATGGAACCATAAAGGTAGGATAACTTGCATCACAAATTGTTGCTACATGAGCTCCAGCATCGCCTACACCGCAAATTGTATATTTAGATTCAAGCATTTCTGCTATAACATCAAGACTGTTATGAGTATAATTTTCAAAAGTATGCATTAAAAACTCATCATTTTCTGAAGAAGTAAAGTGATCTAGTATAATTTCCCATGGTTTTTTATTTAATTTTGACGCGATAGAGTTAATACTCATTTCTTTTGTAGGTTCATAATTTAGTGGTTCTTTTAATAAATAGGTTAAAGAAAAAGTATTTTGGACCCATTTTATATGGCTATTATCAGGAACATCATTAATTAAACTGTTCCGTATATTTATATCTTCTTTAATTATATTATTTCTTTCTTTATTGCTTAAATGTTTAATTTTTTGCCACGCTTCATGACTAGAAAATGGATTTACGCTAGTATTAAAACCCATTAATACTCCAATAGGTCTACTTCCAACCTGACCCGTAGTTTTAATTCCGTTCCTATTTGCGTAAGATATATGATTTAATGTATCTTTCCATCTATCTGGAAATTCATTATATTGTATTAGAAGAACTGATAAAGGTTGACCTGAGTGTTTAGCAGCTTGAATTAATAGTTCCATTTCTCCTGGACCCATATCTGAGTTACACTGTAAAAGACCTTTTTTAGTATTTTTTAAAGCTTCAGCTATACCGGCTAATTCTTTATCATCAGCATTTAAACTTGGAATTAGGTTGCCATCAGCAGACTTATGTTTTGTGGTTCTAGAAGTTGATACTCCCAATGCACCAGCATAAAGTGCCTCTTCTAATAAACTTTTCATTTTTAAAATTTGTTCATCATTTGGCTTACATAAATGGTTTGCGCCATCTTCTCCCATTACAAAAAAACGAAGAGCAGAATGAGGTACTTGAGTTCCTATATCCATTATTCTATTAGAATTTTCTAATGCATTCAAATATTCAGGAAATGTTTCCCAGCAGAAATCAATGCCTTCTGACAGAACGCTCTCCGGAATATCCTCTACGCCTTCCATCAAGTTTATTAAATATTTCTCTTTTCCTTTTTTTACTGGAGCAAACCCAACACCACAATTTCCAAATACGCATGTAGTTACACCATGCCATGAAGACGGAGTAAGATAGGGATCCCAAGTAGCTTGTCCATCATAGTGCGTATGAATATCCACCCAGCCAGGAGTTACAAATTTATTCTCTGCGTTTATTACCCTAGTACTTTGTCCTGATATTTTTCCAATTTCAGAAATTTTACCGTCCTTAATTGCTATATCAGACATTTTTCTAGGAGAGCCAGTGCCATCTATTATTGTACCATTTTTAATTATTAGATCATACATAGTTTAATTTCCTTAAACAAAATCAGTTTCACATAATAGTTCGTTTTATTGCTTTGTTCCAGCCATTTCTATAATTTTTTATTTCTGCACTTTGCATTATAGGATTATAACTTTTATTTAATTTCCAAAACTTACTAGACTCTTTAAGGGATGACAGTAATCCAGACCCAATAGAAGATAATATTGCTGCTCCCTGCGAGGTAGTTTCAGAATTATAAGACTTTTTAATTTTAGTTTTACTAATATTAGATAAAAACTGAATTAACCAGTCATTATTGCTCATAGCACCATCTACTTTTACCTCTATTGGTTTTTGTCCATCTGCAGCCATCGCATCAAATAGATCAACACTTTGGTAAGCGACCGCTTCTAATGCTGCTCTAACTATTTCAGCTTTACCAGATGAAGCAGTTAATCCTACTATAGTACCTCTGGCATCAGGTTTCCAATGAGGTGCACCAAGTCCTGTAAATGCGGGAACAAAATATACCCCATTATTATCTTTAATGCTGGAAGCTAATGATTGACTATCATTTACATTTTTTATTATTCCAAGTTCATCTTTCAACCATTTCATAGAAGCTCCAGATACAAATATTGATCCTTCAAGTGCATAGGATGTACTTTTATTTATTCTATAAGCTATTGTACTTAATAATTTATTTTTACTTACTAGAGCCTTATCTCCAGTATTTAATAAAATAAAGCATCCTGTTCCAAATGTTGCTTTAATATCTCCTGGATTTATACAGTTTTGACCTATTGCAGCGGCTTGTTGATCTCCAATCATTGCATTTATTGGAATATTTATACCTAAAATATTTTTACTAGTGCTGCCGTAATCAAATATATTATCTTTAACTTCAGCTAAAATCCTTATAGGAATCTTAAAGATATCAAGTAATTCATCATCCCACTTATTTTCATGAATATTATATAAACTAGTTCTAGATGCATTTGTTGTATCTGTGTAGAAGCTTTTTCCTTCAGTTAATTTAAATAATAGAAATGTTTCTATAGTTCCAACGGCAAGTTTACCACTTAAAGATAATTGTTTTGCATTATCAATATTATCAAGTATCCAAGAAATTTTAGTTGCTGAAAAATAAGGATCAATAAGTAGACCAGTTTTAGTATTAATTGTTTTGGTTAATCCATTTTTAATTAAATCATCACATATATATTTTGTTCTTCTGTCTTGCCAAATAATAGCATTATATAATGGTTTTCCGGTTATTTTATTCCAAGCAATTATAGTTTCTCTTTGGTTCGTTATACCTATTGATATGACCTTAATATTTTTTTCTTTAGCAAAAGAAATTATATTTTTAGTAACAGTTAAAGTTTTATTCCAAATTTCATTTGCATCTTGTTCTACCCAGCCATTTACTGGATATTTAGTATTAATATTTATTTGTTCAATATGGATAATTGAGAAATCTAAATCAAATAAAACTGCTCTAGAAGATGAAGTTCCTTGATCAATTGCTATAATAGCTTTCTGCATAAAAAAACCTTACTTTTATGTTAAATACCATATATTATAAATAAAATAATTAAAAATAAATTTAAATAGGATTTCTAGTAATGACATTACCAAGTATACTTAATAAAAATAATTTTTCTCTTCCTGTAATAGCTGCACCTTTATTTATTATATCCAATCCAAAGTTAGTAATAGCGCAATGTAAAGCAGGAGTTTTAGGTTCTTTTCCAGCTTTAAATGCAAGACCGCAAGAAGTTCTAGATGATTGGTTAGCTGAAATTACAGAAGAATTAGAATCTTTTAAATCACAGAACCCTAATATTCCTGTTGCACCATTTGCTGTAAATCAAATTGTTCATAAATCTAATGATGTTCGTTTAGATAAAGATATGGAAATGTGTATAAAATATAAAGTACCAGTAGTTATAACTTCATTAGGTGCTAGACCAGAAGTAAATGAGGCAATTCATAGTTATGGAGGAATAGTTTTACACGATGTAATAAATAATCGTTTTGCGCATAAAGCTGTAGAAAAAGGAGCTGATGGTTTAATAGCAGTAGCAGCAGGAGCAGGGGGCCATGCAGGAGTTACATCTCCATTTGCATTAATTCAAGAAATTAGAGAATGGTATGATGGACCTTTAGCTTTATCTGGCTCTATAGCAACGGGAAGTGCTGTACTTGCTTCACAAGCAGCAGGTGCAGATTTTGGTTATATTGGCTCTGCATTTATTGCTACAAAAGAAGCTAATGCTAACGATGGATATAAAGAAGCAATTACTAAATATGCTGCTGATGATATTGTTTATACTAATTTAGTTACAGGAGTTCATGGCAATTACTTAAAGCCATCTTTAGCAAATGCAGGCTTTGACCCTGATAATTTACCTACAAGTGANCCAAGTAAAATGGATTTTGGTCCAGAGGGNATGGAAAAGAAAAAAGCTTGGAAAGATATTTGGGGNTGNGGACAAGGAATAANTGCAGTNAAAGATGTTTTATCAACTTATGACTTAGTTAATAGATTAAAAAGTGAATATGATAATGCTAGAAATAAAATATTAAATAATGCCGCTTAATAATTTATATTTAATTAAATAAGAGACATATTATGAAGTTAAAATATCCTCCTCAGGAAATTAATGTTGAAGAGAGAAAAGATGGAACATTAATATTATCATCACCATTAAAACTTGAAGAGTCTGAGATAAATATACATAGCAGGTTTAAAAAGACATGTGATGAATTTCCTCATAACGTATGGTTAGCTGAGAGAGAAGATAACATTTGGAAAGAGTTAACATACGAAACTGCATATAATTATATAAATTCAATTTCTCAATATTTAGTAAATGTTAATTTAAATCAAAACAGAGGAATAATGATTCTTTCAGGAAATAGTGTGGATCATGGTTTACTAAATGTTGCTGGTTTATGTTCTGGAATTCCTGTGTCTCCTATATCAGTAGCATATTCCTTGATGAGCAGTGATTATGCAAAGTTAAAACACTGTTTCGAATTAGTATCACCAGGATTAATTTATGTAGAGGATGGAGTAATATTTGAAAAGGCTCTAGAAAATCTTCCTTTAGATAATATTTCTGTAGTTTGTTCGCGAAACCCTAGTTCTAAATATAAAATGGAGTTATTTAAAGATGTATTATCTACTTCTATAGAAATAAATTTAAGTAAATTATACAGCTCTGTTAAGCCAGAATATGTAGCAAAATATTTATTTACATCTGGTTCAACTGGTATGCCAAAGGGTGTAATTAATACTCAAAAAATGCTTTGTGTAAATATGCAACAGGCTCAACAAGTAAGACCTCAAGATTTAGGAGAAACTGTTATTGTGGATTGGTTACCTTGGAATCATACAATGGGAGGCAATCATTCTTTTAATGGAATATTTTGGAATGGTGGTACTATGTATATCGATGGCGGTAAACCAGTTCCAGCTTTATTTCCTAAAACGGTAGAAAACTTAAAAAAAATATCTCCAACATATTATACATCTGTTCCAGCCGGACTAGCTATGCTTTTAGAATATTTAAAGGGTGATGAATTATTAAGAAAAAGTTTTTTTAAAAATTTAGTGTATGTTGGCTATGGAGGAGCTTCTCTTCCACCAGAGGTTTGGAATGGAATAAGAGACCTCGCAAAAGAAACTAATGGTAAAGATTTAGAACTTGTTTGTGGCTGGGGAGCCACTGAAACATCTCCTCTAGCAACATCTACTTATTTTACATTAGATAAGCCTGGAAATATTGGCTTGCCAATACCAGGAATGAAAATTAAAATGGTTCCTGTAGGAAATAAAATGGAATTAAGGCTAAAAGGTCCAAATGTAACACCTGGATATTTAAAAAGAGAAGATTTAACAAAAAAAGCTTTTGATGATGAAGGTTATTATTTAATAGGAGATGCAGGAAGACTAGTAGATAAAAATGATCCTAGCAGGGGTATAGATTTTGATGGTCGTGTTGTCGAAAATTTTAAACTGCTTACTGGTACTTGGGTGGATGTTGGAAGTCTTCGCTTAGCTGTTGTTAATTCATGCGCGCCATTATTTCAAGATGGGCTCGTTACGGGGCATGATAAAAATTACTTAGGGTTTCTGGCCTGGCCAAACATAGAAGCCTGTAAGAAATTTATAGGTAATGAAACATTAGATTACATTGAAATAGTAAAACACCCATTGTTAAGAAAGGAAATTATTAGAAAAATAATTCTTCATAATAAAAATTTTCCTGGTTCTAGTACTAAAATTAAAAAAGTTATATTAATGGAAACTCCACCTTCATTTGATGATAATGAAATTACGGATAAGGGTTATGTAAATCAGTCATCTGCTTTAGCGGTAAGAGATAATTTAGTTTCTTTATTATATGAGGAATCAGAAAACAATGATGAAGTAATAGTAGTCTCTTAAACTTCTAACCATTCTTTTCTAATTTTATTATCTTTTTCTAGTTCTTTAGGGGTCCCTTCAAAAACTATTTTTCCATGCCCCATTAAATAAACTCTACTAGCAAGTCTAAGGGCAATAGTTAGTTTTTGCTCAACTAAAAGAATTGAAATTCCTTTACTAGAAATTTTTTTAAGAAGTTCTGCAACGGTTTCAACCATTTGCGGAGAAAGTCCTTCGGTAGGTTCGTCTATCATCATAAATTCAGGGTTACCCATTAAACATCTACAAATAGTAAGCATTTGTTGTTCTCCGCCTGATAGTGCTGATGCTAGTACATCTGCTCTCTCTTTTAAGTTAGGAAATAGGGTAAACATTTCGTCTACAGTCCACTCGGCTTTAGCATTTTTATCTTTTACGCCTAATAATAAATTTTCTCTTACTGTTAATGTTGAAAATACATCTCTATTTTCTGGAACATAGCCTATACCTTGTAAGGCTATATCATGCGTAGCATCACCGACTATTTCCTTGTCTTTATAATTAATAGAACCTTTAATCGGAACTAGACCCATGACTGATTTTACAAGAGTAGACCTGCCAACTCCGTTTCTTCCTAATAATGCAATTATTTCACCTTTAGCAATATCTAAGTTAACTCCTCTTAGAATATGAGATTTTCCGTAATAGGCATGCAAGTCTAAAATTTTTAACATTATTTAATGATCCTCAGTTCCAAGGTAAGCTTCTTGTACAGCCTTGTTTTCTCTAATCTTCTTTGGTGTATCTGTAGCAATAATTTCTCCATAAACTAAAACTGATATTCTATCAGCAAGATCAAATACTACTCCCATGTCATGTTCTACAACTACTAAAGTTCTTTTTTCTGATATTTGTTTTATTAAGTTAACAGCTCTTTCTGTTTCTGAATTTGACATTCCAGCAGTTGGCTCATCAAGCATTAAAGTGTCTGCTCCACCAGCTATAGTTATTCCTATCTCTAATGCCCGTTGATCTGCATAACTTAAAAGTCCAGCAGGGATATGTGCGCAATGTTTTAAATTAATTTCTTCTAATAGAGAATTAGTTTTGTTATTTAATTCTTTATCACCATTTACCAATCTTATTATGGAATATTTGAATCCCATCGACCACAATATCCCACATCTTATATTTTCATATACAGACATTTTAGGAAAAATATTTGTAACTTGAAAACTTCTTGCAAGACCTTTTCTATTAATTTCGTGGGGTTCTAAGTTATTAATTTCNTTGTTATTAAGTTTTATTTTACCAGAAGTAAGTTTATAATGTCCTGATATAAGGTGAAATAAAGTAGATTTTCCAGCTCCATTAGGGCCAATAATAGCATGTCTTTCATTTTTCTTAATATCTAAATTAAGGTTTTTAATTATCTTAGCTTCACCAAAAGACTTAGAAACGTTTTTTAATTGTAAGGCATTACTCATGCGAAATCTCCGTTTTTACAACAGATATTGCATGATCCCAACTTTCTTTAGCCATTGGAAAAGTTTTTTTAGATAAAAATATTCCACCTAAAATTAGACCAATAAAAATAAGCCAGGAAGTTATTCCATTTGCATTAAATTCCGTCCAAAATATTATAACTTCTCCTTCGCCCTTAGAAATTAAAGATCTAAAATATAGCATCTCAATAATTCCTATTAAACCAATCAGTCCTGTAACTACACTTCCTATTGCTAATAAATATGGTTTTACTAAAGACGTTAGAAGTTTTTTATCTGTCCTGGCTATTGGTCCATGCATAACAATCAGTCCAGCTAATCCACCTGGAGCAAACATTACAATACCTGAGAAAGTTAGACCTAAGTAAAGTAGCCATGCTTCAGTATAATCAGCAAGTGTTGAATCTAAATATGTAAGACCTATTGCACCTACAATAGGACCAAGAAAATGTCCTGCCCCTCCAATAAATGCCATAAATAGTACTGCTCCAGACTGTATTACACTTACAGACTCAAACCCTATATGTTCATAATTAAGTGCATGAAGACTTCCAGCTGCTCCAGCAAACATTGAAGATAATGCAAATGCTTGCCATCTTACTCTTCTTACACTATATCCAATAAAAGCTGCGCGTTCTGGATTATCTCTAACAGCATTACTCATCCTACCAAATGGAGTTTTAGTAATAATATACATTAATGCCACAGTAATTACACACCAGAACAAAATTAAATAGTATATCTCAATTTGAGGACCAAATGTAATACCAAAAGGTTCAGGACCAACCATTCTATCAGTTTGAATTCCATCTTCACCATTAAAGAATAAAACGAATATTAAAGTCATGGCAGTAACCATCTCGCCAAAGCCAAGAGATATCATTGCAAAAGCAGTTCCAGCTCTTCGAGTAGAAACATATCCCACTAAGCATCCAAAAAATAATCCTACAACTGCACCAATTAGAGGAAATAGAACTGTTGGAAAGTAAGGAAGCGTCTCTGCACCTATGCCGTTCATAATATGGATAGAGGCATAACCTGCTAGTCCAAAATAAATTGCATGACCAAATGATAGCATACCACCTTGTCCAAGTAACATATTATAAGCAACCGTAAATATTATTAATACCCCCATTTTGGATAACAAAGTTAATGCAAAAGATGAGTCAAATATTAATGGTAATATTGCGGCTATAACACCAATAATAATCCAAGTAGAAAAAGATTTAAATAAATTAGCCATCATACGTCTCTATTTCCATATAAGCCTCGTGGCCTAAATATTAACATAAGTACTAGCAGTAAATATGGAAGAATAGGAGCGACTTGAGATATAGTTAAATCTATTATGATACGCCATAAACTTTCTACATCAACACTTAAACCAATAAACTCAATAAAATTATTAATAGAATAGTCAAGAGATATAGCCGTAGTTTGNACAACACCAATTAAAATTGAGGCTACTAGTGCCCCTTTAAGCGAACCTAGTCCACCAACTACTATAACTACAAATACTATCGGACCTAAAGATAGTGCCATTGATGGCTCAGTTCCTAAGGTATTTCCTGCTAAAACTCCTGCAAGACCAGCTAATGCACATCCTAATCCAAATACAAGCATAAAAACTCTCGGCACATTGTGTCCTAATGAGGACACTATTTCTGGATGTGTTAGTGCGGCTTGAATAATTAGGCCAGCTCTAGTTTTTGTAAGTACAGAAAATAGAACTACAAACATAGCTACTGATACTACTAAAGTAAACATAGCATATGCTTGATATCCCATTCCACTCATAGAAAATAAAGTAAAGTCTAAGTATTCAGGTACATGATANCCTACAGGTACTTTACCCCATATCATTTGAACTAGTTCTTCTATTATATAAAATAANCCAAAAGTAAATAAAAGTTCTGCTACATGTCCGAATTTATGCACTCTTCTTAAAGCNTATTTTTCTACCATAGCNCCACAAAAAGCTATTATTAGAGGCGCNATAAATAAAGCAGGAATAAATCCAATATATTTACTNATTTGATAAGCAAAATAAGCTCCNAGCATAAAAAATGATGCNTGAGCAAAATTAAGAACACCCATCATTCCAAATATTAAAGTAAGACCACTGGAAAGCATAAAAAGCAACATCCCATAGAGCANNCCATTAAATAATGTAAATANAATTACGTCCAATTTATTATCCTATNCTNAAAATATTNATTTTTTATCTTTTAGGTCTTTTCATTTTGCATGNAGTAGGTAANGTAATATCNGCNACATCTACCCATCCGTCAGTTTCATAAGCCATACCATAATCTTCATTATTATAAATAAATGTTTTTTCAACATTAGTTGAAATATGACTTAAAACCATATCAAAATGCATCTGATGGTCTTCTGCTCTCATAAATACATCACCATGAGCGCCTCTACCTGTCATACCCTCCAATTCCCATGCTACTTGAGTAGGATCGGCAGTTCCAGCCTGTTCAACTGCAGCAGCAAACATTTCCATCATAAATCTCTGTCTATCTGCGTAGGGACTNTTGTTTGCAAACTCCATATATTCTGCATCAATTTCTTTTAACCAGTCTGGGTGAGTAGAGTCATTTTCATGTGATTCTGTAACTTGTACTATTGGATTAAAAGTTGAAACCTTTGCTCCCATTGAGTTCATAGCAGCTGGGATACCTGCATAAATAGTATAAAATTTAACTTTTAACTGCGAATTTGTTGTAGCTTTAATCAAACGAGCAGCATCTGGCCCCCAATTTCCAGTCAATATAGTATCCGCACCGCTAGAAGTAATTTTAGAAACATAAGGATTAAAATCTAAAATTTTACCAAATGGAACAATTAGTTCATCNCCCACTATTTCTATTTGTGGTGCTCTTTCAGCAAGTAACCTTCTAGCAGCCGCTTGAAAGGATTGTCCATAAGCATAATTCTGATTCAAAAGGTANACCTTTTTTATACTCGGGTCTTTTGTCATTTGAGATACTAAAGCTGCAACTTTCATATCTACGTTTGCATCAAACCTAAAATGATAAAAATTACATAATTCATTTGTAAATGAAGTTGTTACTGCCGAGTGATTAAGAAACATAATTTCTTTACCAGGGTTTCTTTTATTATGTTTTCCAAGTGTTTTAATAATATTAAGTGCATGATTTGAACCCACACCTTGTGTTACATACCTTATATCTTCATCAATGACTTTTCTCAATTGCTGAATAGTTTTTTCAGCAACCATCGCGTTATCATAAGGAACTATCTCAATATGTTTTCCACCTAGTACTCCTCCCGCATTATTTATTCTTTCAGCAAAGAATTCTAATCCTTCAATCAAATCTAATCCAACAGAAGCTAGAGGACCTGACATTGGTTCTATAATTGCTATTTTAATTGTTTCATCTGCTTTTGATGCAATAGAATAGGAAACTAAAGTAGAAATAAGTAAAAATAATTTTATAAATTTGATTAACATATTGAAATTCCTCACCCATGATTGAATTACGTAGAGAGACATAGTACATTGACGTAGTTAAAGTTCAATATTTATTTTAAAATTATTTAGGATTTATTATGTTATTAAATGATTTGTTTTCAATAAAAGGAAAAGTAGCCCTTGTAACTGGTGGTTCAAGAGGAATAGGTGAGATGATAGCATCAGGTTTTTGTGCAAATGGAGCAAAAGTATATATTTCAGCTAGATCAAAAAATACTGTTATTGAGACTGCAAAAATAATTTCAGATAAATATGATTCTGAGTGTATTGGAATAAAATCTGATATTTCTACTTTAGATGGNGTGAAAGAATTAGCTAAAATTATTAATGAAAATGAGGACCATCTGGATATATTAGTTAATAATGCTGGAGCAGCTTGGGCATCACCAATTGAAGATTTTCCCGAGATTGGTTGGGATAAAGTAATGGATCTTTGCGTAAAATCTATGTTTTTTCTTACAAAAGAATTATTACCTCTTTTGACGCAATCTTCTTCAACGATAGATCCGTCACGAATAATAAATATAGGCTCCATAGATGGAATAAATAAACCTGAATTTAAAAACTTTTCTTACAGTGCTGCAAAATCTGCAGTGCATCATATGACAAGAGTATTAGCATCTGAATTAGTAAGTAAGCATATTAACGTTAATGCAATAGCTCCTGGACCATTTCCTAGTAAAATGCTTGGTTCGGCCGTTGAATTTGATTATAAGGAATTAGAAGCAAAAAATCCGCGAGGTAGAATAGGAACTCCTGAAGATATAGCTGGTCTAGCAATATTTTTATCATCACGAGCTGGTGCATATACAATTGGTGAAGTTATAACCTGTGATGGAGGCCTTGTAGCTTCAGCAGGTCATGATCTAAGTTGATTTTTTATCTATACTATCTAGGTATTTTTTAGAATCTATTTTAAACAGAGGATGTTTTCTTAGTTTTTGAAAATGTTTTAATGATAATTTAAACTCAGAAGGGCCTATTTCTCTAATAATTGAGGTTATTTTATCAGATTTTTCATAAGGCATAATTTCTCTATAGAATAATGATAACTCGCAGAAAAAACATATGTCAGCTAGAGTAATATTTTTAGAAGTAATAAATCCATATTTTTTATTTTCTTTAAGCGCATTTTCTATTCCTATCATATAGTTCATATATGCTTCTTTAGCTTCATCTCTAATTTTAAGAGTTGCAGAATTATTGTTGATAGAGAGTAGATATTTTTGGGATGATCTTGCAAATATAAGAGAGGCATCTAAAAAACCATCTATTCTAGATGTTTCATAGGGGTTAGAGCCATATATGTTGTTATTTTTCTTCTTTAGTCGTGCTACTAATCGCATTATACTATTAGATTCAAAAANACCTATTTTGCCATCAGAACTAAATGCAGCTGGAATAGTTCCATAAGGGTGTGCCTTCAAAAATTCATCTGTCTTGTAGAGCTTTATCGAAAAGCCTGTTCTTCCAGCAGAAGTTTTATCTGCTAATTTAATTTTATCTTCCTCTGTTAAAGGTCTAGCATCAAAATCCCACAACCAATTTTTAATTTCAGGAGGTTTTGTTCCTCTTACTTCAATATTAATATCCAAAAACCTAGCTGTTATTGTGGATTTCCAAATTCTTGGAGTAGGTATATAACAAAATATTCTCATTAAGGGTTTATTACTACTTACCATTTTTCTATATCCGGTCTAAGTTCTACATTGAAAGACCAAGCAGATCTAGCTTGGTGCGCTATATGAAATATTTCATTTGCAATATCTTTTGGTTTGCAGAAAAAATTATCATCTTTGTCCGCAGCAAATATTGGTCTTGTTCTTGGAGTATCAATTGCCGCATCAATTAAAATATAAGCCACATGAACTCCTTTGGGCCCTAATTCTCTTGCCAAAGATTCTGCCATTACTCTTTGAGCAGCTTTTGTTGGGGCAAAATAAATAAAATCGGGTTTACCTCTGAGAGCAGAAGTGTTTCCAGTAATTATTATTGAACCNGATTTNTTTTCAATCATACTNGGAGCTAGTTCTCNGGCAAAGTATAGTAATGATTTTGTGTTTACTTTAAAGTTTCTATCCAACCTTTCAGGGTTATCACTTAAAAAACTTCCTGCTAAGCCGCCATCTGCAACACCAGCAACTGCATTATGAATAAATATATTTGGGTTGCCTATGTCCTTTTTGACTTTAGAACATACATTAGCAATTTGCTCCATATCAGATACATCACATTTGTATGCATAGGCATTTTTAAATTTTGATTGGAGTTCATTTAAAAGATCAGTATTTCTTGCTAGCATTGCAACTTTATAACCTTCTTGAGTAAATTTTTTTACGCTTTCTGTTCCAGTACCAGGTCCGCATCCTGCAATTAAACAAATTTTTTCATTAGTAGTCATTGTTTTCTCTTTCTATCCNTTAAAATACTAATCTTTTTTTATTATTGTATCTGAAAATGAATCTCTTTTCATAAAACTTTCATAGATGTTAGCTAAGTTTCTTCTATTGTTTTTCCATTCTTCATTAGGAAATACATTATCAAGTACTAGTCCACATAGACCAATAGTTACATGTAATTTATTAAATGTATCTATATAGTTTGGAGATTCTTTTTCTAAAAGGTCTAATGTTCTTTCTGCTCTACCTTGTTCATGTTTAATTCCATCTGGGTAATGAAATTCTTCAGGCTTATATATTCTTTCTCGCGCACGAGAAACAATTGATTCAAAAGTTTGAGATGCTATTGAATCTAAAGCATATATTTGCCAATATTTTGTTTCATCCTGCGTAATAAATTCTTTATTATTACTTTGCTTTTCTAAATAATTACAGATTGCCATTGATTCTACTATATTAAAACCTTCATCTGTCTCGAGAGTAGGAACCATTCCATTTGGATTATTTTTCATTATTAACGCGTCTTCAGATCTTGTTGTAGTAATTACTTCTTCAATTTGATCCATTAAATTAAGTTCTCTAGCCATTATTCTGCATTTTCTAGCGATAGGTGATGTTACTGTATATAATAATTTCATTATGTAATTATTCCTTTCTCTTTATTTATCTTTTGCCAAATACCTTCAGCTGTAAAAATTAATTTATTTTTTAAGGTTAACTCAACTCTAATAAAAATTGCTTTCCTACCTACCTTTAATGCCTTTCCTGTTCCTTCTACCCAGGCTCCTACTGGAGCAGGCCTCATGAAATTAGCATTAAAATTCGCCGTAACGCTTGGTCCTTCGCCTGCTTTTGCTGCAATATATCCACCTACTGTATCAACAAAGGCCATTAATAATCCTCCATGAGATACCCCGTTTAAGTTTGAGTGGTGATCTAAAATCCTAATCCCCATTGTTACTTCAGGATACCGTCCTTTAATAAAATAAGGTCCAATTCTATCTGAGAACATTCCATCACGAGATTCATAAACTTTAAATTCCTCAGGAGCATTAGCAATTTCAATATATTCTTCTTTGTACATATTACCTCTAGTTTGTTTTATATTGTTTAAGTTTACCAAGATCGAATTCAAAGCCAATTCCGGGTAGGTCTGAAGCTACTCCAAATCCATTTTCAATTTTAAGAGGATTTGAAATATAATCTTCTATTCCAAAAGCATGAACTTCCATATATGCTGCATTAGGGCAAGCTGCAAGTAGCTGAATATGTACATCATGAGCTCCATGAGACATAACTGGAAGATTATAAGCTTCAGCTAATTTAGCAATTTTCATAAATGGAGTAAAACCTCCACAAGTAGTATAATCAGGCTCTGGAAAATCTACTCCATTATAATAAAAAAGCTCTTGAAACTCTTTTAAGGTGTGTAAGTTTTCTCCTGAAGCTAAAGGAGTAGCTCCATTATTTTTAAGATAGGCATAACCTCTATAATCATCAGGAGTTATAGGCTCTTCTAGCCAAGTGAGGTTAAAATTAGCTAGTTCATTTGAAGCTTTAAGAGCTTGGTCAACTCTCCAGGCTTCATTTGCATCAGCCATTAATTCCATGGAATCTCCTATATGATTTCTTACAGCTTCAACTCTTTGTAAATCCTCTTTTAAAGTTTCTCTTCCTAATCTCATTTTTATAGCTTTGTAACCTTGTTCAATATTTCTAGAAGCATTATCTAAGATTTTTTCTATAGAAAAGTTTAGATCTATATTCCCTGCATAAACTTTTACTTTAGAAGAATAGCCTCCGAGTAGTTTCCATAGAGGTTGTTTTACTCTTTGCCCCATTAAATCCCAAAGAGCAGCATCTACAGCAGCAATTGCAAAACTTACTGGTCCTCCTCTTCCAGCGTAATGAGTTTGTTTCCACATTTGTTTCCATAAAAATTCTATTAATGAAGAGTCATTATTTAATAAAATTGGCTTAAAAGTATCTTCAATGATTCTTGCGATAGCTAATTCTTGATTACTGTGCATAGTAGTATAACCTTGGCCTATGTTACCATTTTCATCTGTAATCTTAACTATTACCATACCAAATCCTGTCATTAGTCCAGCGGCATATGCTTTAACTGGTTCTTTTAGTGGAACTGTATAAGCTAGGATCTCAACATTTTTTATATTCATAAATATTCCTATATATTTAAAATAACTTATTGTAGTTATTGGTTTTTATTTAAAAATTATAATTTTAATCTAAAGCTCTGAAATAGGAGTATACACTAATAGTTATAGTTTTGAATAGGATTTTTTTTATTTAAAAAGGAAATTTTTCCATACGAAGTTTTGGTGTTAGTTATAGATGTTAAATTTATTTTATTTTTTTCTGTAATTTTATTGTTTTTATTACAATTTAGATATACATAAGGGCTATTAAATGAAAAACATATTATTAATATTAATTTCATTATAATTTTTTGAGGTAATTTATGACATCACTCTATCTAGAGTATCTTCCAATAGCAATTTTTATAGCATTTGCAGGAGGATTGTCTGTAATGTTTGCGTTATCATCTTGGATAATTGGTAAGCAGCTTCCTGACTCAGAAAAATTATCTCCTTACGAATGTGGATTTGAACCATTTGAAGATGCTAGAATACAATTTGATGTTAGGTTCTACCTAGTTGCAATTTTGTTTATTATTTTTGATTTAGAGGTAGCATTTTTATTTCCATGGGCAGTAGCACTATCCGATATTGGTATATTCGGATTTATATCAATGATGATATTTCTATTTTTATTAACAATAGGTTTTATATATGAATGGAAAAAAGGGGCTTTAGAATGGGATTAGAGCAAAGTAAGGTTGAACTTATTGAGGGCAAAGCAGCATTTGAAGCTGCTGCCTCAGATGTTAGAAATAAAGGATTTGTTGTAGCAAGAATAGATAAACTATTTACATGGGCTCGGACAGGCTCGTTATGGCCAATGTCATTTGGTCTTGCATGTTGTGCAGTTGAAATGATGCACGCAGGTGCGAGTAGATATGATCTAGACCGTTTTGGATTAGTCTTTAGGCCAAGTCCCAGGCAATCTGATGTAATGATAGTTGCAGGGACTTTAACAAATAAAATGGCTCCTGCATTGAGAAAAGTTTATGATCAGATGCCAGAACCAAGATGGGTTATTTCGATGGGAAGTTGCGCTAATGGAGGAGGATACTATCATTATTCTTATTCAGTAGTTAGAGGCTGTGATAGAATTGTTCCTGTTGATGTTTATGTTCCAGGTTGTCCTCCTACAGCTGAAGCTTTATTATATGGAATAATTCAGTTACAAAAAAAAATCACCAGACAAAATTCCTTAGGAGTTTAAGTTTGAATAAAACATATCAAAAAGATTACAAGAANAGACATCTTGAAATTCAGAAAATTTTATCAGAAAGGTTTGGAGGTAGAGGTATTCAAACATATTTTAAAAATGATGAATTAACTGTAATTTTGAGTAAATCTATTTTATTAAAAGTTTTAAATTTCTTAAAAGACGACAAAGTCTTTCAGTTTAAGCAGCTTATAGACTTATGCGGAGTAGATTACCCTAATAGAACTGACAGGTTTGAAATTGTTTATCATTTATTAAGTATAAATTTAAATCAAAGAATACGCATCAAATTATCTGTAAATGATGGTGATACAGTTCCATCAATTGTTTCTCTTTATGATGCGGCTAATTGGTATGAGAGAGAAGTGTGGGACTTGTATGGAGTAATATTTACTGATCATCCAGATTTAAGACGCATACTTACGGATTATGGCTTTGAAGGGCATCCATTAAGAAAAGATTTTCCGTTGTCTGGTTTTGTTCAAGTAAAATATGATGATGCAGAAAAAAGAGTTGTTAACGAGAAAGTTAATTTAGTTCAAGATTTTAGAAGGTTTGATTTTGAAAGTCCATGGGAAGGCCCAGANTATGNAGAAAATAATAAAAATTTGGAAAATAAATAATGGCAGATGTTGAATTAAAAAATATGACTTTAAATTTTGGTCCTCAGCATCCTGCTGCTCATGGTGTTTTAAGATTGGTTCTAGAAATGGATGGGGAAGTTGTAGAGAGAACAGATCCTCATATAGGTCTTTTACATAGAGGTACTGAAAAATTAATTGAGCATAAAACTTATTTGCAGGCTATTCCTTATTTTGATAGATTAGATTANGTCTCNCCAATGTGCCAAGAACATGCTTTTGTATTATCTGCNGAAAAATTATTAACATTAGATGTTCCTAAAAGAGCTTTACATATTAGAGTTTTATTCGATGAAATTACAAGAATTTTAAATCATTCTCTTCAAATTGCTGCTCAAGGATTAGATTTAGGCGCGACCACTCCTTTTCTATGGCTTTTTGAAGAAAGAGAAAAATTAATGGGTTTTTATGAACAGGTTTCAGGCTCAAGATTGCACGCTGCATATTATCGTGTAGGAGGAGTTCATCAAGATTTACCTACAAATTTATTAGAGCAAATTGAAGAATGGTTATCAGGGTTTGGAAAAATAATAGAAGATATAGAAACTTTATTGTCAGATAACAGAATATTTAAACAAAGAACTGTAGATGTAGGAATAGTTAGTCCTGAAGAAGCTGTAAATTGGGGTTTTACAGGCCCGATGCTAAGAGGGTCAGGGGTTGCCTGGGACTTAAGAAAGTCTCAGCCTTATGCAATATATGATGAGATAAATTTTGATGTTCCAACGGGAAAAAATGGAGACTGNTATGACAGGTATCTTTTAAGGGTTGAAGAAATGAAACAAAGTACAAGAATAATTCGNTATNTTTTAGATAATATTCCTAAAGGAGANATTATAGTAAAAGATTCTCGNTTATATCCTCCAAAAAGAGATGATATGAAGGAATCTATGGAAGCTCTAATAAATCATTTTAAATTATTTACTGAAGGAGTAAGAGTTCCTGCCGGTGAAGTTTATACAGCAGTTGAGGCTCCCAAAGGAGAATTTGGAGTTTATTTAGTATCTGATGGATCTAGCAAACCATACAGGTGTAAAATAAGAGCTCCAGGATTTNCNCATCTACAAGGATTAGATTTTATGACAAAAGGGCATATGCTAGCAGACCTAGTTGCGTGTATCGCAACATTAGATGTAGTTTTTGGGGAAATAGATAGATGAGTGTAAGNAGACCTGCAGCAGAAGTTTTACAACCCAAAAGTTTTTCATTTAATGAAAAAAATTTATTAGTAGTTGATAAAATTTTAAGCAAGTATCCAAAAGAGAAAAAAGCAAGTGCTTTACTTCCACTGTTAGATTTGGCTCAACGGCAAAATGCAAATTGGATTTCTACAGCAGCTATGAAAGTAATATCTGATATATTATCTTTACCTTTAATTAAAGTTCTTGAGGTGGCTACTTTTTATACTATGTTCAATTTAAAACCAGTTGGAAAAAACCTTCTCCAAGTTTGTACTACAACTCCTTGTTGGTTAAGAGGTAGTGATGATATTGTNTCTGTTTGTAAAAATAAATTAGGTATAGATTTTGGAGAAACTACTCAAGACAATAAATTTACTCTGTTAGAAGTTGAATGTCTTGGGGCTTGTTCAAATGCTCCTATGGTTCAGATAAATGATTATTTTTATGAGGACTTAAATGAAGACTCAATGATTAAAATAATAGAGGATATACAAAAAGGTAGTAAACCAAAACCTGGACCTCAGTCAAAAAGAACTGGTTCTGAGCCNCTTAATAATAGGGTAAAAGTATAATGATATCTAAAAACAATATTATTTTTAATGATATATATGGTTTTAAAGGAAATAGCATACATAAAAGTATTGAAAGAGGAGATTGGGATAATACAAAAGCCCTTCTTGATAAAGGATCAGAATGGATAATAGAAGAGGTTAAATCTTCTGAACTAAGGGGAAGAGGTGGTGCAGGTTTCCCAACTGGGCTAAAGTGGTCTTTTATGCCTAAGGAAAAAAATAAACCTCATTATATTGTTATTAATGCTGATGAAAGTGAACCAGGAACCTGTAAAGATCGAGAAATCATGAGAAATGAGCCGCATAAGCTTATAGAAGGTACATTGTTGGCAGGTTTTGCAATGCAAGCTAATCAGGGTTTTATATATATAAGGGGTGAGTTTGTTCAGGAAGCCAATGCTTTAGATAACGCTATAAAGGAAGCTTATAGTAAAGGGTACCTTGGCAAAAATGCATGTAAATCAGGATATAGTTTTGATATAACTTTGCATAGAGGTGCAGGTGCATATATTTGTGGAGAAGAAACTGCACTTTTAGAAAGTCTTGAAGGAAAAAAGGGTCANCCTAGATTAAAGCCTCCTTTTCCAGCAAATGCTGGACTATATGGTTGTCCAACAACAGTATCTAATGTTGAAACTGTAGCAGTAGTTCCCACAATTTTAAGAAGAGGAGCAAGTTGGTTTGCATCATTAGGTAATAAAAATAATACTGGTACTAAATTATTTTGTATATCTGGCCATGTTAACTCGCCTTGTGTGGTTGAGGAAGAAATGGGAATTTCTCTTAAAGAGCTGTTAGAAGTACATGCAGGAGGAGTTACAGGAGGTTGGGATAACTTATTAGCTGTTATACCTGGAGGTTCATCAACTCCTCTTATTCCATCATCAGTATGTGAAGATATAATAATGGATTTTGATTCTTTAAAAAATGTAGGTACAGGATTAGGAACAGCTGGTGTTATTGTTATGGATAAATCTACTGATATAATAAAGGCTATCTGGAGATTATCAAAGTTCTATAAACATGAGTCATGCGGCCAGTGTACGCCTTGTCGTGAAGGAACCGGCTGGGTAATGAGATCTATGGAAAAATTGATACATGGAAATGCTAATACTAAAGATATTGATATATTAAAGAATGTTTGTGACCAAATAGAGGGGCATACTATTTGTGCTTTAGGAGATGCAGCAGCTTGGCCAGTCCAAGGTTTGATAAAACATTTTAGACCTGAAATTGAAAGAAGAATTAATAATTATAAACTTTTAAAAGTAGCTGAATAGGGTTTTATAAATATGGTAAAACTATTTGTAGATGATAAAGAAATTGAAGTAGAGCAGGGTTCAACTGTTATGCAGGCATGTGAAAAGACAGGCGCTGAAATACCACGCTTTTGTTTTCATGAAAGGTTATCTATTGCAGGAAATTGTAGAATGTGCTTGGTCGCCTTAGAAGGTTCACCCAAACCAGTTGCTAGTTGTGCTATGCCTGCAACAGAAGGTATGAAAATCATTACAAACTCAGAAACAGTAAAGGCTGCAAGAGAAGGCGTTATGGAGTTTTTATTGATTAATCATCCTTTAGATTGTCCAATATGTGATCAAGGGGGAGAATGTGATTTACAAGACCAGGCTTTATTTTATGGAAGAGGAGAGACTAGATATGAAGAAGATAAAAGATCTGTAGATAATAAACCTTTTGGTCCCTTAATTAAAACAACTATGACGAGATGTATTCATTGTACTAGGTGTGTAAGATTCATGGACGAAGTTGCAGGAGTTCATGATTTAGGTGCTATTGGTAGAGGTGAAGATATGGAAATTATTACAAATTCACCATCGGGCCTTGGAGGAGAATTATCAGGAAATATTATAGATTTATGTCCCGTTGGTGCTCTTACTTCAGCACCTTATGCTTTTAAGGCAAGATCATGGGAATTATCAAAAACTAATAGTATAGACGTTTTAGATGGATTAGGTTCTTCTATTCAAATTGGATCAAAGGATGGACAGGTCCTAAGGGTGCTTCCAAGATTAAATGAAGAGATCAATGAAGAATGGATTGGAGATAAATCAAGGTTTGCAATAGATGGATTGCTTAATCAAAGATTAGATGTCCCATACAAAAGAAACTCAAGTGGAAAATTAATAGCTTGCTCTTGGGAAGAAGCTTTTCAAAGTATTAAAGCAAAAACAAATAATTTAAAACCTAAAGAGATGGCGTCTATAGTTGGAGGTCAAGCTTGTTTAGAGTCCATAGTAGCACTAAAAGACCTAATGGAATCATTAAAAATTACTAATTTAGATAGTAGACCAGAATCATCAAAGTTACCTATAAATTATAAAGATAGAAGTGGTTGGTTATTTAATCCTTCAATATCAGGCATTGAGGAAATAGATAATTTATTAATTATAGGAAGTCAGCCTAGATATGAGGCAGCTTTATTAGATGCTCGAATTAGAAAGTCATGGTTAAATAATAATATAAAAATTTCTCGTATTGGTGGAGGAGATAAAACTAGTTATGAAATAAATGATTTAGGCAGTGATATTAAAATTATAGATCAAATATATAAAGGAAAGCATAATTATAATAAAATATTAGAAAAATCAAATAAAACTCTGATTTTAATAGGAGAATCAGTTTTAAATAGAAATGATGGAGCAGGCATATTAGGTAGGCTTAGAGAAATAGCTAAAAAATATAATTTTTATTCTAATAAATGGAATGGAATAGGAGTTCTTCATACTACTGCTAATAGGGTAGGAGCTCTAGAGGCTGGATTTGTTCCTGGGAAAAATGGATTATGTACAGAAGGTATTTTGAAGAGTTTAAAATCGAATAAAATAAAGTTATTATGGTTATTAGGTTATGATGAGGTTATTCCTAAAAATAATTCTGAGTCTTTTATAATATATCAAGGTCATCATGGTGATATTGGAGCAAATTCTGCTGATTTAATTTTACCTGGCTCAGCATATACAGAAAAAAATGCAACTTATATTAATACAGAAGGAAGAGTTCAAAGAACATACGCTTCTGTTCCTCCTCCTGGAAATGCTAAGGAAGATTGGAAAATTATAAGAGCTTTTTCGGAATATATTAATAAGGTACTTCCATATAATAATATTTCACAATTAAGAGCTAGATTTGAAGAAATTAATAAAAATTTTAATATTGAAAATTCCTTAATTAAATCAGATACCAATGATATTGGTGATACTTCTGTAAAGTTAAGTAGTTCTAAAATAGAACCTGCAAATATTAACTATTTTATGACATGCCCAATTTCTAGGTCTTCCGAAACTATGGCAAAATGTACAATTTCTAAAAGTAAATTGGATATGTGATGCTAGATATATTTTCAAATGATAATTTTATTAGTTTTATATTAATACTATTGAAGATTATTGCACTAGTTGTCCCTTTATTAGTAATAGTAGCTTTTTTAACCTATGCAGAGAGAAAAGTAATTGCTTCTGTTCAATTAAGAAAAGGTCCAAATGTAGTTGGTCCATTTGGACTGTTACAGCCTTTAGCGGATGGATTAAAACTCTTTTCTAAGGAAACTATATTTCCAACAGTTTCAAATAAAATAGTCTTTTTGTTAGCTCCTATGATTGCATTTTCGCTTTCTATAGCTGCCTGGGCTGTTATTCCTTTAGCTGATGGATGGGTTATTTCTAATATAAATGTAGGTATACTCTATTTATTTGCTATATCTTCTTTATCTGTATATGGGATTATTATGGCAGGATGGGCTAGCAATTCCAAATATGCCTTTATGGGAGCTTTGAGATCTGCAGCTCAAATGGTTTCATATGAAGTTTCAATTGGTTTAGTGATAGTAACTGTTTTAGTTTGTGTAGGATCACTTAATTTAAGTGATATTGTTTATGCTCAAAAGTCAGTTTGGTACGTTTTTCCTTTATTCCCAATGTTTGTAGTATTTTTTATATCCGCTTTAGCTGAAACAAATAGAGCTCCATTTGACTTGCCTGAGGATGAGTCTTCTTTAGTTGGTGGTTATTTCACAGAATATTCTTCTATGCTTTTTGCAATGTTTTTTCTAGGAGAGTATGCAGCTATGATTATGATGAGTGGTATGGCTACTATTTTATTTTTAGGTGGTTGGCTTCCTCCTTTCAATATTGCTATATTAAATGATATACCAGGTTTTATTTGGTTTGCCGGAAAAACATCCTTAATGTTATTTACGTTTTTATGGGTTAGGGCTACTTTTCCTAGGTTTAGATACGATCAATTAATGAGAATTGGTTGGAAGGTATTTCTGCCTTTTTCATTATTGTGGGTTGTTTTAACTTCAGGGTTTTTAATTATTTTTAATTTACTGCCTGTAAGTATTTAAGGAGAATATAATTGGGTAAAATATTTAGATCATTTTGGTTTATAATACTTGGAGAACTGTGTTCTGGAATGTTTTTGACCTTAAAATATATGTTTAAAAAACCAGTAACAATTAATTATCCATTTGAAAAAGGAAAATTAAGTCCTCGCTTTAGAGGAGAACATGCTTTGAGAAGATATCCTAATGGAGAGGAAAGGTGTATTGCATGTAAGCTATGTGAGGCGGTATGTCCTGCTTTAGCAATAACAATTGAATCTGAACCTAGGGAAGACAATAGTAGAAGAACAACTAGATATGATATTGATATGACAAAATGCATATATTGTGGCCTTTGTGAAGAAGCTTGTCCTGTAGATGCTATAGTTCAAGGTCCTAACTATGAATTTGCAAAAGAATCAAGAGAAGAACTTTTTTATGATAAAGAAAAATTATTAGAAAATGGTGATAGATGGGAGTCAGTCTTATCTAAAAACATTCAAAAAGATAAACAATTTAGGTAGTATTAAGGTATAATTATATGCTCTCAGTTTTTTTCTATTTATTTTCAACTATAGCAGTTTTGTCTGCAATTATGGTTATTATTGCTAAAAATCCTGTTCATTCTGTATTTTTTTTAATTCTTACTTTTTTTAATGCTACTGGCTTATTCATTCTAATGGGAGCAGAATTTTTAGCAATGCTTCTTTTAGTGGTTTATGTCGGTGCAGTTGCTGTTTTATTTTTATTTGTGATCATGATGCTGAATATAGATTTTAATTCATTAAGGACAGGAATGATTAAAAATGCTCCTCTTGGCCTTTTAATTGGAGCTGTTCTTTTAGGAGAAATTATTTTTTCTTATCTAGGAATGAAGTATGGTGTTGCAGGTACTCCTGGCAATGAACTATTTGTTGTATTATCAGAAGTTGAGAATACGAGAGCTCTTGGAAATGTAATTTATACTGATTATATATACTTATTTCAATGTGCTGGTCTTATTCTATTGGTAGCAATGGTTGGGGCAATAGTTTTAACTCACAGAAAAAGAGAAAATGTAAAAAAACAAGATGCTGTTAAGCAAACTTTACGAAATAAATCTGAATCTATTGATGTAAATGAAGTAGAGATAGGTAAAGGTGTTAATAATGTATGAAATTACCCTTACCCATTATCTAATATTATCTTCAATTATATTCACCATTGGAATATTCGGAGTTTTTCTTAATAGAAAAAATTTAATTATAATTTTAATGTCTATAGAATTAATGTTACTGGCTGTAAATATAAACTTTATTGCTTTTTCAACTCATCTTAATCTTATTGTTGGACAGGTCTTTGCTTTATTTGTATTAACAGTCGCAGCTGCAGAAGCCGCTATTGGATTAGCAATCTTAGTGGTATTTTTTAGATCAAGAGGATCTATTGCTGTTGATGATGCTAATAGTATGAAAGGTTAAAATGCTTAAATTATTAGTATTCTTACCATTATTTGGATCCATTTTAAGCGGAATTTTTCCTTCATTTTTAGGTAAAAAAGGCGTTCTTTGGGTTCCTACTTTATTTTGCTCTTTATCATTAATATTTTCAATAATCTTATTAATACAAGCTATTTCAGGTGAGTCATATGTTGTTAATCTTGGATATTGGATAAAGTCTGAATCTTTATCTGTAAGTTGGGCATTTAAGTTTGATATGTTAAGCGCTATTATGCTTTTTGTCGTTATGTTAGTATCAACATTAGTGCATCTATATTCTATTGGTTACATGGACCATGATGAACATAAATCTAGGTTTTTTTCATATTTATCATTATTTACTTTTGCTATGTTAATGTTGGTTACATCTAATAATTTTCTTCAATTGTTCTTTGGCTGGGAAGGAGTTGGTCTTTGCTCTTATTTGCTTATTGGTTTTTGGTTCAAAAAACAAAGCGCTAATGCAGCGGCTATCAAAGCTTTTTTAGTTAACCGAGTTGGTGATTTAGGCTTAATTTTAGGAATTTGTGTAATATATAAGTTAACTGGCAGTTTAGATTTTAAGATAGTTTTTGATAGTGCTTCATCTTTAGTTAATTCTAATTTTTTATTTTTTAACTACTCAATTCCTTATATTGAATTAGCATGCTTTTTATTATTTATCGGTGCGATGGGAAAATCTGCTCAAATTGGACTCCACACCTGGTTAGCAGATGCTATGGAGGGTCCTACTCCAGTTTCAGCTCTTATTCATGCAGCTACAATGGTTACTGCCGGAGTATTTCTAGTAGCTAGATGTTCACCATTATTTGAATATGCTCCAGTATCTCTAAATTTTGTTATAATAGTGGGAGCAGTTACATCAATTTTTGCAGCTTGTATTGCCATTACTCAAAATGACATAAAGAAAATTATTGCTTATTCTACATGTAGCCAGTTAGGCTATATGTTTTTTGCTTGTGGTGTGTCAGCATATTCTGCTGGGATGTTTCATCTTATGACACACGCATTTTTTAAGGCACTACTATTTCTTGGGGCGGGCTCTATAATACATGCTTTATCAGATGAGCAAGATATAAGAAAAATGGGGGGGTTAGCTAAAGCTTTACCATATACTTGTATAGCAATGTGGATTGGTTCACTTGCTTTAGCAGGTCTTCCTCCATTTGCAGGATTTTTCTCTAAAGACATTATATTAGAAGCTGCATGGGGTCATCATAGTAGTTTAGGGTATTTAGCATTTTATTTAGGACTTATTGCAGCATTTTTAACAGCGTTATATTCATGGAAGATATTATTTATGGTTTTTCATGGAAAAGCTCGTTCTGATATAAGTAAAGCCCATGAATCTCCTTTATATATACTTATACCTTTAAGTATTTTATCTGTTGGTGCTATTATTTCTGGTTGGATAGGCTATGTCATGGTCGATACTCATCATGATTTTTGGCAGGGTTCTATTTTAATATTGGATAGCCATAAAGCTCTTGTAAATGCGCATCATGTTCCTTTATTAGTCAAATTATCTCCAATAATTGTGGCTCTTTTAGGTATTTATTTTGCTTGGTTATTTTATTTAAAAAAAATACATCTTCCAAAAATATATTCTGAAAAATTTCCTAAAATATATAGTATTTCTAAAAATAAATTTTGGTTTGATGAAATATATGAGTTTGCTTTAACTAAACCATTAAAAAGTTTAGGAAATATTTTATGGAATAAAGGTGATGTTGGTTTCATAGATAAATTTGGACCAAATGGTATTGCTTATTTATGCACTCGTTTAGCAAATAAAATTAGATCATTTCAAAGTGGCTATGTTTATCATTATGCCTTTACAATGTTTTTCGGTATAATTATTATATTTAGTTGGCAATTTCTAATATATTTTGGATTGATATAGCAATGACTAGCTGGCCAATTTTATCATTAATGATATTTATCCCACTTTTTGGTGCTTTTTTTATAAGCCTAATTGACGGTGATGAAAGAACAATTATAAAAAATACTAAAATGGTTGCAATGTGGACTTCCTTAGTAGTATTTATTTTAGCAGTTTTTGTATGGATTAATTTTCCAAATTCTAATGGATTTCATTTTATTGAAGAAGTTAGTTTATTCTCTGCAATAGGCGTTTCTTACAGACTAGGAATAGATGGTATTTCAATGCTTTTTGTAGTTTTGTCTGCATTTTTGGTGCCTATTTGTATTTTAGCTAGTTGGAAATCAATAAAAACAAGAGTTAAAGAATATATGATCCTATTTTTATTATTGGAAACATTAATGATAGGAACATTTTGTGCACTTGATTTATTGTTATTCTATATATTTTTTGAAGCACTGCTGATCCCAATGTTTTTGATTATAGGCATATGGGGTGGTCCAAGGAGAATATATGCTGCATTTAAATTTTTCTTATATACTCTAGCTGGCTCTGTATTATTTTTAATAGCTATAATAATAATGGGATACACATCTGGTACATTTGATATCCGTGAATTAATTACATATAATTTTTCNTATCAGCTTCAACTATTATTATGGCCTGCTTTATTTGCATCATTTGCTGTAAAGACTCCAATGTGGCCTTTTCATACTTGGTTACCAGATGCTCATGTAGAAGCTCCTACAGCTGGATCAGTTATATTAGCAGGTGTATTATTGAAAGTAGGGGGTTATGGTTTTATTCGTTTTTCTATTCCTATGTTACCTAATGCGAGTGAATTTTATGCACCACTAGTTTTTGTACTAGGAGTAATTGCAATTATCTATGCTTCATTGGTTGCCTTAATGCAAACAGACATGAAAAAACTTATTGCTTATTCTTCTGTAGCTCATATGGGATATGTGACTATTGGCTTATTTAGCTTCAGACAAGAAGGAATAGACGGTGCAATTATTCAAATGTTAAGTCACGGATTAGTGTCAGCAGCATTATTTCTATGTATAGGTGTTTTATACGACAGAATGCATACCAGGATGATTGCAGATTATGGCGGAATTGTCTCTAAAATGCCTAAGTTTGCGCTAATATTTATGATATTTACTTTAGCTTCTATAGGTCTACCTGGCACTAGTGGTTTTGTAGGAGAAGTTTTAGTATTAATTGCTGCTTATCAAGTTAATGGTTATCTAGCTTTTTTGACTGGCTTAGGAATGGTCTTAGGAGCAGCATATATGTTGTGGCTTTATAAAAGAGTTGTTTTTGGAAAGCTAGAGAATATAAATCTTAAAGAGATTTTAGATTTAGATAAAAGAGAGTTAGTAATATTTATACCTATTATAATAGGCGTATTTTGGTTAGGTATTTATCCTGAAAGCTTTTCAATAGAATTTAGAGAGTCGGTANTAAGCTTAATTAATGCTTTTAACAATAGAATTATTAATTAGTTATTTGGAGGAATAATTGAATTCAATATCAAATATTTTAGATATAAGTATTGCTTTTCCAGAAATATTTCTTTCTCTTTGGCTTCTTNTTTTGATACCTTTAGGAGTTTACTCAGGTGGAAGTAAATTAAATAGACAATCATATTTTTCTATTTTTTCAATATTTGGACTTTTAGGAACATTATTAATATTATTAATGGGAGACCATAGAGCATCATTAGGTTTTTATGATTTAGTTGTTACAGATAGATTAGTTGTTTATTTAAAATCTCTAATTTTATTTTCAGCTATTATAGTACTCATAATTTCTGAAAAATATAGAAGTATTGAAAACTTATATATATTTGAATACCCTTTACTAATTCTATTTTCTATTCTTGGTATGTTAGTTATGCTTTCATCTAATGACTTTATTACCCTCTACCTAGGTTTAGAGTTGCAATCTCTATCTTTATATGTCTTAGCATCAACTAAAAAAGACTCTTTAAAATCATCTGAGGCAGGTCTTAAATATTTTATACTTGGAGCTTTAGCATCTGGTTTCTTTTTATTTGGTGTATCTTTATTATTTGGAATAACNGGAACAACTTCTTTTACATTACTTAGTTTTAATTATTTAAACCCTAATGAAATAAGTCTTTTATTAATATTCTCTGTCGTATTAATTATTTCTTCTATGGCATTTAAGTTATCTATTGCTCCATTTCATATGTGGACACCAGACGTATATGAAGGAGCTCCTACATCAATAACTGCCTTTTTTGCAATAGTTCCTAAAATAGCTGCTATTGGGGTTTTAATGAGAATTCTTTATATTGCTTTAGGTGATGTTCATACTATTTGGTTTCAATTAGTATTTGCTTTAGGACTATTATCTATATTTGTAGGTGCATTTGGTGCTCTTTTTCAAAAAAATATAAAACGATTAATGGCTTATAGTGCTATTAGTAACGTAGGATATATATTTTTAGCTTTAAGTTTGGGAAGCCAACTTGGATTAGAAGCATCTTTAATNTATATTACNGTATATTCTATATCTGCAATAGGTGTTTTTACATTTATNTTATCTATGGAAAAAGATAAAATAATGTTGGATAATATTTCTAGTTTTGCTGGATTATCAAAGTCTAACCCTTTTTATTCTGTATGTTTGGCAATTTTACTTTTATCAATGGCTGGTTTGCCTCCATTAGCAGGTTTTATTGCTAAATTTTATGTTTTTAAAGCTGTAGTTGTTTCAGGTTATATTTGGGTAGCCGTTATTGGAATCATTGGGAGTGTAATTTCTGCATATTATTATTTAAATATAATTAAAGTTATGTATTTAGAGGAACTAGAAGAATCTTTTGTAATAGAATCTAAAGCTAATATGAAAATTATATTATTTTTAAGTTCGCTATTTATTTTAACTTTTATAGTTTTTGCAGATAGTTTTATAAGTTTTATGACTTATATCAGTAGAGCAATTATTTTGTGAGTGATATTTCGAAATTAAGTTCTGGATATAAAATACTAGAGTTCGAAGAGTTAGACTCTACTATGCTGACTTTAAAAGATTTAGCTTTGTCCGGCTGTAATATTAAAACTGTTGTTATAGCAAAAAGACAAAAAAAAGGAAGGGGCAGGCATGGAAGAGTTTGGGAATCTCCTGAGGGAAACTTATATTTTTCTTTTTTAAGAGAAGCAGAAAAAAATTTAAATAATAATATATTTGCACCTGTATTTATAGTGGCTTTAAGTTTAGCTCATAGTATTATTGATNTTTCANAAAAAAAAATAATACCAAAAATAAAATGGCCTAACGACATTTTAGTTAATAAATCTAAAATTGCTGGTATATTAATAGAGCACATAAATATGAAAAATAAGAAAGATCTACTTAATATTGGAATAGGTGTAAATATAATTTCTAATCCTATAAAATCAATTTATCCTGCTACAAATTTACAAAAAGAAAATGTTAATATTAGTCCAAAAATGTTATTAAATATTTTTTTAAATCAATTTGATAAAATAAATAAAATTTATAANGTTGATGGAATAGAGAAGATATTTGANATGTGGAATGATTTAGGTCATAAAATAGGAGACTTAGTAAGTGTGAAAGTTAGAGATAAAAAAATAATTGGAACATTTAATGGGTTAAGTAAAGAAGGGGGCTTATTAATTATTAATGAAAATGGTATAGAAGAAGTTATATTAGCAGGAGATGTTTTTATAATATGAATAAAAAAATATTTAATAAAACTATTATGGTAATTGATGTAGGTAATACTAATACAGTTTTTGCTTTAGTTAATAGTAATGGTATTTTTCATAAGTGGAGAATGTCNACTATTGTTCATAGAACAGCTGATGAGTATGAAACACATTTAAATGCTTTTATTAGTAAAATTAATAATTTAGATATATTTGACGTAATTATTTCTTCAGTTGTACCAGCAGTAAACCATGAATTAAAGTCATTTATTTCTANNTTTTTTAATATATCNCCTAAAATAATTGGNGATAACATTACTCCAAAGTTAACTGTTTCACTTGATCGTCCAGATGAAGTCGGAGCAGATAGATTAGTAAACAGCTTAGCTGCNAATAAAATTTATGGTAGTTCAATAATTGTTGTAGATTTTGGTACAGCCACAACTTTTGATATAGTAGATGAAAATGGTTCATATATTGGTGGTATTATTTCTCCAGGAGTACATTTATCTATGGATGCTTTAGATAAGGCAACTGCAAGATTGCCACGAATAGCTATAAGTAAACCAAAAAGAGTAATAGGAATTAATACTATATCAGCTATGCAGTCTGGAATATTTTGGGGTTATATAGGTCTATTAGAAGGTGTAATAGATAGAATTAAAGATGAAAATGATAAAGTGATTAAAGTTGTAGCTACTGGTGGATTATCAAAATTATTTAAACCTTATACACAAGTAATAGATTTTATAGATGAGGACCTTACATTAAAAGGTATTGCTTTGACNTGGGATTTTGAGTTGGATATATTTTCATAATGAATTTACCTCGACCTANNAATGATGAATTAATGTTTTTACCTTTAGGAGGGTCTGGCGAAATTGGCATGAATTTCAACTTATATGGTCATGCTGGTAAATGGTTAATAGTTGATTGTGGTGTGACTTTTGGAGATCCAGTATATGGCTCAGTAGATGTTGCTATGCCAGATATTATTTCTATAGAAGAACATGCTAACAGTATTTCAGGCCTNTTATTAACTCATGCGCATGAAGACCATATAGGCGCTGTTCATCATTTATGGCCTTATTTAAGATGTCCTNTTTATGCCACTGATTTTGCAGCGGAAGTTCTGATAAGAAAACTTAAGGATGTTGGCTTAGAAAAAGAGGTGGAAATTAATATAATAAAAATTGACTCTAAAATTAAAATCGGACCNTTTGATATTGAAATTATAAGTATGTCACATTCTATAATAGAACCTTCTTCGGCCTTGATATCAACAAAAGCAGGAACTGTATTTCATACTGGNGATTGGAAAATAGATTATAATCCTCAATTAGGTGAAGGTATAGATCATGAGAGATTAAAAAAACTATCAAATGAAAATATTTTAGCAATGGTTTGTGATTCTACTAATGTATTAGTTGAGGGCACTTCAGGTTCAGAAGAAGATGTAATAAAGCCTCTGACAAATATTATTAAAGAAAGTAANGGAAGAGTTTTTGTTTCAACATTTGCTTCTAATGTTACTAGATTAAATACATTAGCAAAAATTGGATTATCATTAGGAAGAAAAGTTGCTTTAGTAGGNCAGTCTATGTGGAGGATGACAGAAATTGCAAAAGCTTGTGGATATTTATCCAATCTTCCTTCATTTGTTTCAGAGAGAGATATAAAAAATTTTGATAAAGATAAAATTTTAATTATTTGTACAGGTTCTCAAGGTGAGCCTAGAGGTGCATTAAATAGAATAGCNCATGGTACACATAGAGATGTATCAATTAGTAATGAAGATACAGTTATATTTTCATCTAGAGTTATTCCTGGAAATGAAGTAAGTATTTCAGAAATGCAAAATAAATTGTCTGAACTTGGAGCTAACATTATTGAATCTANNAATGATTGCTTAATTCATGTTAGCGGTCATCCAGCAAAAGAAGAATTAGCTCAAATGTATTCTTGGGTTAAACCTAAAACTTTAATAGCTGTACACGGTGAAACTAGACATATTAATGCTCATGTTAAGTATGCTTTAGGCCAGCAGATTAGTAATGCTATACCTGGAAGAAATGGATCACTAATTCAACTAGCACCTGGAGATCCAAGATTTATTGGAGAATTAGAGCATGGAAGATTAATTGTGGATGGAAATGATTTAATAACTAGAAATTCGGAAGTAATTAAACATAGACATAAAATGATGTATAATGGCTCTGTACATGCAGTCTTATTGGTAGATAAGGACTATAATTTNCTTNCTGANCCAAGTGTAATGGCNGCTGGTATAGCTGAAATAATTGAAGACGATGATCCCGAAAATTTNATTAAAAATTTTATTAAAGATGATATAAANTCATATTATAAGTCTAAGAAGCTNGATAAAAATTATATTGAAGATAGCATGACGCTGGCTCTAAAAANAATTATTAAAGTTAAATATATGAAAAGGCCATTATTAAAGTTAGAAATTAATATTTTAAAGTAAGGAGGTGAAAGATGATAGGTAAATTAAATCATGTTGCAATAGCAGTTCCTTCAGTTTCTGATGCATCTAATCAATATAAAAATATTTTGGGAGCGAAGGTATCTAAACCTATAGATTTACCAGATCATGGTGTCAAAACTGTATTTATTGAACTAGATAACACAAAGATTGAATTATTAGAACCAATTGGTGATAATTCTCCTATAGAAAAATTTCTAAAGAAAAACCCATCTGGTGGTATGCATCATATTTGTTATGAAGTTCAAGATATCAAAGAAGCATGTTCCAAAATGAAAGATGAGGGTGCAAAGATATTAGGCTCTGGTAAACCTTCTGTAGGTGCTCATGGTAAACCTGTAATATTTATTCATCCTAAAATTTTTAATGGAACACTAATTGAATTGGAAGAAGTATAGATGTCTTTATTTGAATATTTTATAATTTATATTGTTATTTGGTGGATATTGTTTTTTATTTCATTACCAATGGGTGTCAAAAAGTCTAAAAATATTTCACCAGGTCATGATTCTGGAGCTCCAGAAAAAACTTATCTATGGAAAAAATTTATTATTGTGAGCATTATAACTTTAATATTTACTTATTTATCAGTTTTAATAATAGATAGTAATTTAATTACTATTACTTAATTTTGTTGCATTAAAAATTTATAAGGATTTATCATGAAAAGGAGCCAGCTATTTCTTCCAACTTTAAAAGAAAATCCTTCTGAGGCATCTATAATATCACATAGACTAATGCTAAGGTCTGGAATGATTAGGCAATCATCTTCTGGAATATATACTTGGCTCCCACTAGGATACAAAGTTCTTAAAAATATAGAAAATATTATTAGATCTGAGCAAAATTTAATTTCACAAGAATTACTTATGCCTACGATACAAGACTCTGAAATCTGGAAAAAATCAGGTAGGTTTGATGATTATGGTAAAGAAATGCTTAAATTTAAAGATAGGCACGAACACGAATTACTCTATGGTCCAACTAATGAAGAATTGATCACGGATATTTTTTCTAAAAATGTTGTGAGTTATAAAAGTTTACCAATGTGTCTATATCATATTCAATGGAAATTTAGAGATGAAATAAGACCTAGGTTTGGTGTAATGCGTGGAAGAGAATTTTTAATGAAGGATGCTTATTCATTTGATGAAAATAAAGAAGATGCAATTAAATGTTATAATAGAATGTTTTTAAGTTATTTAAGAATATTTAAAAAAATGGATCTTAAAGCAATTCCTGTAGCAGCGGATACAGGTCCTATTGGTGGAGATTTAAGTCATGAATTTATAATTTTGGCTGATACAGGTGAATCTGATGTATACCTAGATAAAAATATATTAGGTGAAAATATACCTAATATTAAATATGACGAACCTCTAGCCATTTCAGATTTAGTAGATAAACTAACTTCTTATTATACAGCAGCTGATGACAAGCATAATGAAGATATATACATAAAATCTGTAAAGGAAAATGACAGACTTAAAACTAGAGGAATTGAGGTAGGTCATTTATTTTACTTTGGAAATAAATATTCTAAACCATTAGAAGCAAATATTACAAATAATGATGGTCAAAATATTCCTGTAGAAATGGGCTCTTACGGGATAGGTGTATCAAGATTAGTAGGTGCAATAATTGATGCACATAATGATGATAAGGGGATTTATTGGCCAGAGAGTGTTGCTCCATATATGTTTGGTATAGTTAATTTAAGGCAGGATGATAATGCATGTAGAGTATTGTCTGAGAGTATATATAATAATTTGATAAAAAGTAATATTGAGGTTTTATATGACGATAGAAATGAAGGAGCTGGAATCAAACTTGCAGAAATGGATCTTATTGGAATACCTTGGCAAATTAGAATAGGCCCTAGAGGATTAAAAAATGGGTATTTTGAATTAATGAATCGAAAAACTGGCAAAACTATAGAAGTAAATGTAAATGAAGCTAATAATATTGTTAAAAATAAATTTTAGGACAACAGTTTGATATCTTCTTATGAGCTATGGATAGCCTACAGATATCTCAAAGCCAGAAGACAAGATGGATTTATATCTATTGTAAGTTGGTTTTCATTGATAGGAATATCCTTAGGTGTTGCAACACTTATAATAGTAATGTCGGTTATGAACGGTTTTCGTGATGAATTGTTAACTCGAATTATCGGAATGAATGGTCATGCATCATTATATTTAAATGAGAATGCAAAAGTGCTTACTTCAAATAATATAAAGTCAGTATTGATTGATTTTGAAGAAGTTACAGATGTTATACCGATAGTAGAATCTTCGGTAATGATTTCTTATAAAAATAGGTCTAAAGGAATAGTTGCAAGGGGTATTAATATTAATGATTATAAAGATAATAAACTATTAATAAATAATACTTCTATTGATGCCATAGAAAAATTTAATGAAGATGGTAGTGTAATATTAGGAAGTAAATTATTTCAATATTTTAATCTTGAGATTGGAGATAATATAACTCTAATTTCTCCTACAGGATTAAATACTCCTTTTGGTAGTGCACCTTTAGCAAAAAACTTTATTGTAGCAGGTGCCTTTGATTCAGGTATGTATGAATACGATTCTTCATTATTGTTTATGAAAATTAATAATTTAAGGGATTTTATGGGATATGAAAGTGATTATCTTGATAATATTGAAATATTTTATAATAATCCTGAAGATTCTTATATAAACTCCTATAATTTAAGAAAAAAATTAGATAATATTGAACATGGTAATACCATTGTTCCTTGGACAAGTAAGCATGCACAATTATTTTCTGCTTTAGAAGTTGAAAGAAATGTTATGTTTATAATACTAACATTGATTATAATTGTTGCTGCATTTAACATTATATCCTCAATGATTATGTTGGTTAGAGATAAAGAAAATAGTATTTCTATATTAAGAACAATTGGTGTTTCAGAAAAATCTATACTTAAAATTTTTATTATAATAGGCTCTTCTATTGGTTTTATAGGAACAGCTGTAGGACTATTTATAGGTATGCTATTTTCTATAAATATAGATAAAATTCAGAAATTACTTGAAGATATGACTGGCAGTAATCTATTTTCTGCTGAGATTTATTTTTTATCTAAACTTCCTTCTAAGATTATTATTTCTGAAGTTATTATTGTTGTTTTTATCGCTTTTGTTTTATCTTTATCTGCTACTATTTATCCAGCCTGGCGGGCCTCAAAAATTGATCCTATAAAAGTATTAAGACATGCCTAATATATTAAACTTTCAAAAAGTTTCCCATAAATTTAAACAGGGTAAAAGTATTATTAATGTTTTAAATTCAGTAAATTTTATACTAAAAAGTAATTGCATTGTTGCTTTAGTAGGATCATCTGGATCCGGTAAATCTACTTTTTTACATTTAGCAGGATTATTAGAATCTCCAAATAAAGGTAAAATATACATAAACAATAAAATCGTAAGTAAGCTGGATAATTCGGCAAGGACAAAGCTTAGAAGAAATTCTCTAGGTTTTGTATACCAAAAAATTTATTTATTACCTGAATTTACAGCTTTAGAAAATGTAATGATCCCTCAGTTAATAATTGGTATTGATAAAATGCGAGCTATTAATGAAGCAAAAAATATTTTATCATCTATGGGACTAAAAAATAGACTCAACCATAGACCTTCTGCTTTATCTGGAGGAGAACAGCAAAGAGTTGCAATTGCAAGAGCTATAATCAATAAACCTAGCCTTATATTAGCTGATGAGCCTACTGGTAATTTAGATAGTGCCTCCTCTAAATTAATATCTAAAATATTATTACAAAGTATTAGAGAAACAAAGGCATCTGCTATTATTGCTACACATAGTTTAGAATTAGCAAAAAAATGTGATTTAATTTATAAGATAGATAGTGGTGAAATATTTTAAATTATAATTTCATATAATATTTTTTTAAGTATATTGTTTATCTATGCAGTATAGTCAGAAATATATTCATCTCAGATGTAGGTCATCATATTCTTTAGCTCAGGGCGCTATAAAAATAGATGATTTAATTGAACTAGCTAAAGATTATAGCATGCCAGCATTAGCTTTAACAGATAATGGCAATTTATTTGGCGCTCTGGAGTTTTCTATTAAAGCTGCAAAAAATGGTATTCAACCAATTATAGGTTCAATATTAGAAATAGAAATAAAAAGTAATGACAGTCAGTATGATGATNCTAATAAATGTAAAATATTATTACTTGTCAAAAATAANAATGGATGGAAAAATTTATCATATTTAGTTAGTAAATCTTTTATAGATAACGTAGATGGATTACAGGCACCTATAGTATTAGATGATTTATTTTCTCATTCGGACGGTCTTATTTGTTTGTTAGGTGGTATTCACGGACCATTAATGAAATATATAACTTCAGAAAAAAATTACTCAGTAGATAAAATTATAAATTTATTTAAAAAGTATTTTCCAGATAGATTATTTATGGAAATTATGAGGCATGGGTTAGAGCAAGAAAAGATATATGAAAATACATTCTTAAATTTGGCTCAAGAGTACAGTATTCCTATATTAGCAACAAATAATATTTATTTTAATAGTTCAGATATGTATGATGCCCATGATTGTCTTATGTGTATATCAGATGGAACAACAATAAGTAATGTTAATCGGAGAAGAATTACAAAGGATCATTATTTTAAAAACCAAGAAGAAATGATCGGTTTATTTGCAGATTTACCTAAAGCTATCAGTAATTCACTTATAATAGCTAATAAGTGTAGTTTCTTAATGGAGGAAAAACCTCCCGCTTTACCTACTTATCCAAAAAAATTAGATAAAACTGAATATCAAACGTTAATTAATGATTCTGAGGGTGGTTTAAAGCAAAGATTAAAAACTTCAGATATAGATAAGAATAAAGAAAATATTTATTTTGAGCGCTTATCTTATGAATTAGATGTAATTTCTTCTATGGGGTTTTCTGGATATTTTCTAATAGTAGCTGAATTTGTTAATTGGGCTAAAGAAAATAATATACCTGTAGGCCCTGGTCGTGGCTCTGGGGCTGGTTCCTTAGTTGCATGGTCATTGGGAATTACAGGCTTAGATCCTTTAAAATACAATTTACTATTTGAGAGGTTTTTAAATCCTGAAAGAATTTCAATGCCAGATTTTGATATTGATTTCTGTCAATCGAAGCGTGATGAGGTTATAAGACATGTTCAAAATATCTATGGAAACGATAGAGTAGCACAGATTATTACTTTTGGTTCTTTACAAGCGCGAGGTGCATTAAGAGATGTTGGTAGAGTTTTAGAAATACCTTATGGAAAAGTAGATGAGTTATGTAGATTAGTGCCAAATAATCCTGCTTCACCAACGACTCTTAAAGAGGCTTTAGATATTGAGCCTAAGCTTTCATTAGCAATACAGTCAGGTGAAGAAATATCTCAGTTATTTGAAATTTCTCTAAAATTGGAAGGTCTATTAAAAAATGCAGCTACACATGCAGCAGGATTAGTTATTGGAGACAAACCATTAGTAGAAATTATACCTTTGTATAAAGATCCAAAATCAAATATCCCTTCTACACAATATAATATGAAATACACAGAACTTTCAGGTCTTGTTAAATTTGATTTTTTAGGATTAAAGACTTTATCAATATTAGATATGGCTTCATCTTTATTGTCTGAAACTGATAGTTCTTTCAAATTAGAAGATATTCCTTTAGATGATGTTAATACTTATAAGGAAATTAGTACTGGCGAGACTACTGGGATTTTTCAGTTAGAGAGTAAGGGTATGAGAGATGTATTATCAAAATTAAAACCAGATAGATTCGAAGATATAATAGCTGTTGTTGCACTTTACAGACCAGGACCTATGGATAATATACCTTCATTTATTAACAGAAAACATGGGCTTGAAAAAGTCGAAGTTTTACATCCATTACTTAACTCTATTTTAGAAGAAACTTATGGAATAATGATCTATCAAGAGCAAGTTATGGAAGCAGCAAAAAAATTGGCAAGTTATACTCTTGGTCAGGCAGATATATTAAGAAGAGCCATGGGAAAAAAAATAAAAACGGAAATGGATGCACAAAGAGAAAATTTTATCCAAGGTTCTTTAAAAAATAAAATTGATAAAAATTTATCATCACAAATATTTGATTTAATAGCGCGTTTTGCAGGTTATGGTTTTAACAAAAGTCATGCGGCTGCTTATGCATTAATAGCTTATCAAACTGCATGGTTTAAAACAAATCATCCAGAAATATTTTTATCTGCATTAATGACTTTTGATTCTGATTTATCAGATAAAATCAATATATATAGAAATGAACTTAATAGGTTAGATATAAATTTATTAGGCCCAGATATTAAT
>NHFK01000021.1 GCA_002171375.1 Alphaproteobacteria bacterium TMED109 | reverse complement strand
TTAATTAATAAAAAAATTCTATAGAAACGAATATAATCATCAGTAACTTTATAATATGCGGGGTAACTACTTTTTGTAATAATTGATTTCTTTTTATCAAACCAGACTTTATATACTTGTCCATCTGAAAACCAATAATATTCATGTGGTCTATTTTTATTTTCTGTGTACTTACAAACTAAACCTTTATTATCAATTTCAACACTAAATGATGGGAGTACTATAAAAAAATAGGTTATTAATATTATATATATTTTCATATCTTATTCTTTAGTTATTTAATTCAAAAGGATTACTTATTGTAGAGTCAATTTTTTGAAGATCAATAAATTTATTTCTAAGATTTTTTTCATGTTCTTTATCTGGTTTTGCACCAAAAAATACGGCTCTAGTATACTCTGTGAAGGAGTCTTCTAAAAAATCAATTTCATAGTAACTCTTAGATAAAATCATTCTAGTATTTCCCCATCTACCATAATAGTTATTAGACCTTTTTAATATTTTTATAGCTTCACTATACTTTTTTTCTAGATATAAACTATTTCCTTCATCAGTTAATAGTCGAGCAACAGGATCTATTTCTCCTCTTGCATGATGTCGACTATATTGCCTTGAGATTCTATTTAATATCAAATGATTATTAATTATAGTTTTAGGATCAAAATTATAATCTCTCATTAGATTAATAATAGCATTGCTTTCTTTACTGCCCAACAATTTATTAGCACCACTAAATAGCATAAAATCATTTTTTCTTTGGGTATGCCAAGCGCCAAAAAGATGACCAAATTCATGGGCAACAACAACACTATTTACATGATTTTTAAACTTTGATGCATCTGATACCATAACTACATTCGAGAAAGTTGCAGCTATTCCGATACCTTTAATATCTCTTTCAACTATAGCAAGAACTACCTTAGCTTCTATATTATCAGTTAATTTTGAAATTTCTTTTTTATGCAAAGAAAATAAACTAGATAAATTGTTAATATTTTTATCAAATCTGAATTTCTGAGTATCTGTTATTCTCCATTTTATTTTATAGTTTTCATAATAAAATTTATTAATTTCCTCAAGTCTATTAAAAATATTATTTTGCCATTCTCTATCCAAAATCATTTCAGCATCATATAGTAATAAAATATCGATTACTCTTTTTTGATCACAATTAGCTTCTTTAATAATATCTTTGTTTATTGAGTCATTACATTCACNTTTTTNAGNATGAGCAATATTACTATTTGANGATANAAAGATTAGTATTATGGNAATATAGATCGTCTTTTTAANAAATTTTACTTTATTTTTNNAATTAGATAGCATATTTTCTTTCAATTTGGTTTTATAACTAGATATATATATTTCTAGATAATTAATAAATATTATTTAACAAATAAACTAAAATTACAACTAGGAGCAAAAGAGATTATGGGATTAAAATATTTACTATTATTAAGGTTTGGCTTAGTAAATTTAGTAGCTTTTGCATTGCTTGGAGCAGCATGGGCACAAGGCTTAGTAGCAAAAGTAATAAATGCTGATGTTACTAATATGGTGATTTTAATATGTGCAATATTTTTAATTGGACTAATACTCGCTGGTTATAGACTATGGAAAGTAAGCAAACAACTGAATGCCGCCTATAATTATAATCCAGAAGAACGGTCTAGAGCTGCTGATTTTTTAAAAAAAACTAAAGGTAAAAATGCTACAAGTAGAGCNAATATAGCTCAAGCACTTAGATTAAAATTATTTTCACGTATAGTNCATATAAGATATATTTCTAATTCTTTAACAGTTTTAGGTTTAATAGGAACAGTGTTGGGTTTTATAATAGCTTTATCTGGAGTTGACCCTGATGTTGCATCAAACCCAAGCGCCATTAGCCCAATGGTTGCCCAATTAATTGAAGGAATGTCTGTTGCTTTATATACTACTCTGGTAGGATCTATATTAAGTGTTTGGCTTGGATTAATTTATCAAATGCTAGCAACAGGAACTTCAAATTTAGTATCACAAATTATAGAATTATCTGAAAGATAATTTAATGGATAACCCATTTGATGATGAAAATGAATTAGATACTGCTGATACTGTTTTCAGAGATATGACTATGCTAGCCTTATCAGGTTTTGTAATAATAGTTTTACTCCTTTTACCATGGTTAAATATAGTAGCTCAAGATGAAGCAACTAAAGAGCCATCAGGCAGCGTAATTGTTGAAGTACTATGGCCTGATGATAGGAATGTAGATGTAGACCTTTGGGTAAAATCTCCCGATGATGCTGCAGTAGGTTTTTCTAATATGGCAGGATATTATTTTAATTTACTTAGNGATGATAGAGGAACTCAATTTGATACGACTCCTATAAATTATGAAATTAGTTATTCTAGAGGTATTGCNGCTGGAGAATATCAGGCAAACTTACATCTGTATGCTACGGATGGAGGNCCNCCNATTAATGCAAAAGTTATTATAAGTGTTGTGGAACCAGATCAAAGAGCAAGAACTGCAATAATTAAAAAAGATGTTACTCTAAAAAAATTTAATGAAGANATTACTGTAGCTAGATGGACNTTNTCAAANAAAGGAAAANTAAAGCCAAATAGTGTCCACGCACTCAAAAAAAGTTTGTTAAGAAGGTAATAAAAAATGGAAATTTTAAATATATTTTATATTGTAATAACAGCTTTAGCCGCATTATTAATTTCTATTACGATATGGTCTCGAAGACCATTTAGGTGGAGATTAAGTGCTTTTTTTATAGGCTTAGGACTTATAACATTATTATATGTAGCCATATTAGAATTATTAAGTAGACCAAAACCAGCACATATGGAGCTTTTTTATAAAGATGTTCCTGAAGTTGTTTTATTACATGCATCATGGGAAGAAGAAGTAGCTTTATATATTTTAGTAGAAATACCTGGCGTGGAAGAACCAAGATTATATATATTACCATGGAGTAGAGAGGAAGCAGAAAGATTTCAGCAGGCCATAGAAGAAGGTGAAGAGAAAGATGAAGAAGTAAAAATAGGAAATCCTTTTTTTAATGCTGATGAAGAAGACCGAGAAAGGTTAATTTATACATCACCTGCAAAGCCAATGGCCCAAAAAGGCAGAGAACAACTTCCAGTTACAAACTTTGACCAAGAGGCAGAACAACCTTCTTATGGTGAAGAGGAAAATCAATAACGACTTAAATATTATTTATCGTTTACGTCAACTACCTTAAACTGATTAAAAGAAGCTTCAGTTGCTAATTGATCATGAGTTGAAAATATTTCTAGTCGAAAATATCTTCCTCTTTTAGCATCAACAGTTATATACTTTTCATCACCTGTTTCAGGCAGATCAATTTCAGCTAATATCTCCCATCCCCCCATATGAGGAAAAGGATCTGCTGAAGAAACTCTTATATGCTTTGCCCACGTACCTGGGTCGTGATTAGTTTTAGAAATAAATGATAATGCTTCAAAGCGTTTATTACTTGGCAAAGAAAAAGTGAGTACATGAGGCAAAATATTTCCAGATGAAACCCAATATGTATTTATATTATTATCAATTATATTTTTTGTAATAAAAGGATATTTTTCTGAAGTCCAATGAACTGCCTTACCNCCTGACCCTAGATCTATTAAATCTTCAGCGTTAGAAAAACTTATAATACAAAAATAGATTATAATTAATAATATATGTTTAATTTGGAGCAACATACTCTATTCCATAATTAGAATAGATTTCTTTAATTTTATTACTAGCAAGCATACTTTTTAATATATAGTTNATTTTATCTATTGTTTCCTCGTCAGCACCTCTTAATAATACTCCAACATTCAAAGTAACATCCCTAGTAAAATCAAAATCTTTGACTGCGATTAATGATATAGAAGGATTATTCTTTAAAAACCACCAATAATTTGGAGAAGAAATAAACGCTGCATCAACCTCTCCATCAGCCAAACCTTGAATTAATTCAGGTTCAGTGACAAACTTAGTTCTATACTTAATTTTAGCTTTTTGCATCAGCATGTGAGCCCAAGTTCCACGCATCACTCCAATATTCATATTTTTTATTGATTTTAAAGTATTTTTACCACTTACTAATTCTTTAGGACCTACCAAATAAGTTTCCATTCTAACTATAGGTATTGAAGCTGTTGGTGGAAATTTTCTTTTTTCACTNTCACTTGCCCTTGTTAANGGTTTAGCTCCTTCTATATCTCTTTTATTTGCATCATCATTTTTTCTTGATACTGCCTCCATCATCATATCGCAACCCGCCTTTCGAGCATGGAAGCGATACCTTAACCAGTTAATTTCCAAACTTACACCTAAATCTTTAGCTATTTCTTCCGCTAATTCTATTTGAAAACCTCTAAGGCTAGTATCTCTTGATGAAAATGGTAAACGATCTGACAAAGCGCATACTCTTAGTGACCCTCTTTTATTAATTTCCTTTATAGTTCCAGCATAAATTATTTTTGAGCTGAAAATAATAAATAAAAAAAGAATAATTAAGAATATATTTCTCATCTAACATAAAACCTTTCCAGAATTTCTTGNATTAAATCTTTAGCTTGTCCATAATATGCAACATTATCCATAGCTTCTGTTATATTAGATAAGTCATTACCTACTACTACCACTCCAATCATACCTGCTGAAACATGAGGTGTACATTTATATGTATAAATACCGGGAGTAGTAAATGTATAACCTGCGCTTTTATGCATTTTTGACTTGTATTTAATATCATTAGGAGCAACCATNAATTCTACATTATGACCTTTAGTAGTTGCTTTCCATAATATCTTTCCTCCTACATCTATTTCTGAAAGCATAGGGTCATATCTAAACCTTGAGCCACTAGGTCCAACATTTAACATTTTAACAACATCATCAACTGCCGCTAATTGTGTTTCTGTCACATCATTAACAGGCTCGTGATTAATTACAAAGTCATCACTATTACAAATATTNTCTTCTTCAATTTTATAAGATTTAGCCGCCGATGCTGGCTTTAAAATATTNTATGTACTTAAACCTATTAAACTTGCCCCAATACCTCGAATTAAGTTTCTTCGAATAATCATTCTTTACTCCATAAGCATATTATTAAATTTATTTAANAATATTATAGTTCAAAAATATAAAAAAAAACATAAAAAAGGCGGAAGAAATAAATCCTCCGCCTAATTATTAATTAATAACCTTATGGTTATTTAAGTGTAAATGCAATCATAGCAGCACCTGCTGGGAAATCAGCAACTTCTGGCCATAATGTTGGGAAAAGTCCCATCACTAATGAACCTAAGCCTGATGGCACTGTTATATATTGTTGACCATTAGCATTATAAGATACTGGACCTCCACGGAAACCAGAACCTGCTGTAAATGACCATAATACATCTCCATTGTTAGCATCGAAAGCACGGAATGTACCATCAATACCACCTTGGAATACTAAATCACCAGCTGTAGCAACTACACTACCTAATGGTGGGTACTTATAAGTATAAGCCCAAGCACGTTCGCCAGAAACTGGATCACGAGCATCTAAACGACCATGAGCTTTTTTACCGTTAGGTAAATCAGCAGCAGCTAAGTCAGCACCGAAGAAAAGTTGAGCGATTGGCTCAGTTACTGGATCTTCTTTACGTACTGTAGTTATCTGACATGCTTCAGCGGCAGAGTTATACCATAGGCCTGTTCTTGGACTATAAGAACCTGACTGCCAGCTTCTTCCACCAGCAATCCAAGGACATGATAACATGTCTTGGTTTTCAGCTATATTTGGAGGATTTCTTCCAATTAACTCACCAGTTTTAGGATTAATGCTTTTTACCCAATTATAGTTTTCATTCATAGGCCAAATATTTTCAATTTGTCCATCTCCACGATTATAAACAAAAACAAAACCAGATTTATTTTGGTGAACAACTAGCTGTTTATTATCTCTATCTAGTAACCAGAATTCTCCCATAGCACTATCAAAATCCCAATCATCATGCGGAATTTCTTGGTGATACCATTTAATTTTACCAGTTGATGGGTCCATAGCTATTACTGAAGAAGTGTAAAGATTATCTCCTGGTCTTGCTCCATCAGTCGCAATACCGTCAGGTGTCGCTCCCCAATCATAATCAGGTGCTGGATTTGAAGTACCTACGAAGTATGTATCAGTAGATGCATCATATGTACCTGGCATCCATGCTCCACCACCACCGTATTTACCTGAATCTCCGCCCCATGAGTCTGGGTCGTCTTTAATTGTATTAAATACCCATTTTGATTCACCAGTTTTAGGGTCTAAACCAAAAATTTTACCTTGAATTGGATATTCACCCGCAGTTTGACCATAAACTAATGTATCACCTGCCATAACTGGAGGTGAAGTAAAGTTACATGCACAACTTGTTGTATCAACTAATTGAACTGACCAAACTTCTTTACCAGTTTTTTGGTCTAATGCAATAGCTCGTCCATCAAGNGTACCCATNGTAACATTACCGTTAGAAACNGTTACACCACGTGTATAAGGTGTAAAGAATAATTCATCAACAATTGGATCTAAGTCTGGAAAATAATGCCAAAGTTCTTTACCTGTAGCTGCATCGATTGCAAAAGTACGATTATAAGAACCTGCATAGTACATAACACCATCTATAACTACTGGAGTAGCTTCAAGACCTTGCTCTATAGCACCAGGTTGATGTATCCAAGCAACATTTAAGTCTCCAATGTTACTTTTATTGATCTGATCAAGAGTAGAATAACGNGTACCGCCATCATCTCCATGATACCATGACCAATCATTAGCCATACTTTGGAAAGAAAACACTAAAGCAATCATTCCCAAAAATGTTTTAAATAAAAGAGTCATAAACTCCCCTCCCTTTTTTAAGTTAATTAACAATTTAGAAATAAATATTTTNTATATATAANTACTAATATATTAGAAAAACCTATTTCCATTATATTATTTAACTATACTTTTTTTAAAATACATAGAAAAAAATGTAAAAAATTACTATATATATATAGTTATTTAGTTAATTTAATAATTNAACAGGTTATTTGAATGATATACAGGCAAANTTTTAGTTATATTTTCTTAATTTTAANTATAATTATTTTTTTNACACTATGTGATTCGCTAGNTTCATTAGCAGAAGACGAAATAGTAGATTTAGAAACCAGAAAACAAGAGCTCACAAAAGATGCCTATAGTGGTAATCCTGAAGCACAATACATGCTTGGACGTCTAGCATTAGAAACTAAAAACCCTCCAGATCATTCTACAGCTATATACTGGTTCAGAATTGCCTCTGAATCTAATCATTTAAAAGCTCAAGAAATGTTAGGTGCACAATTATTTTCTGGATTAGGAGTACCTGCAAACCCAAAAGAAGCATCAATTTGGTGGCATAAAGCAGCTATGGCTGGCAGCTCTACTGCACAAGCTAGTTTAGGAGTATTATATGCCCTTGGTTCTGGTGTTAAAAAAGATTTAGTGGAATCATATAAATGGCTTACTATTGCATCATTAAATGGAAATAAAGCGGCAGCAATCCAAAGAGATGATTCTATATCTCTTCAAATGACTGCTGATGAGATTAGAGAAGCACAAAAAAGAATTGAGCTCATAATTAATCAAATTAAAAAATAATATTTATATATTTGAAGATGAGCATTCTTCATAGATTTCACCCGGAAGTTTATCTAAAGTAATTTTAGGTTCCCCTTTTCCAACTCTAATCCTATTAACTATATCTAAAAGACTATTGGCCTTTTGAGGCATACCTATTTTTAAATATAAATTTATTAAAGAATATGANTGCTCTACATATTGTTNATAGAAGTTATCAATTGAATTATTAAGAATAGTAATACCATTATTAAAAGATTCTATTGCTAAATCATATTTACCTTGAGCTTTATATAATTCTCCTTGATTATGAAAAGCAGCAGCAAAATTTGAATAATCTACAGCTGATAAATTTTTCCATATATTAATTGCTTGAGATATATAATTATATGCTAAATTATATTTACATTGTTTTTTATACAAAACAGCCAAATTATTAAGAACTCTGGCAAAACTAACTGAGTTATCTTTTGAATTATTTTTTCTTATATTTATTAAATTTAGGTATATTTCTTCAGCTTCTATAAAATTTCCTCTTTGTGTAAATAATGCGGCAAGGTTTTGCATAGCAGATAGACTTACAGAATTATCTTCACTATATTTCTTAGATATAGTTAGCGCTCTTATTAAATTCATCTGTGCGACATCAAGTTCTTCAATTTTAAGCTGAACTGTTGAGAGATTAATTAATGTTCTAGCTAGCAACATATTGTATCTCTCTCCTAATTTTTCATAAATATTTATTGCTTTAATATAAAAATCAATTGAATCCTCTANCCTTGAAGATGATTCATACACTCTTGCTAGGTTNTTATAGCTCTGTGCAATATATCTATGATTAATTCCATAAAANTGTAAACGAAGATTTAAAGACTCCTTAATTAAGTCCTCAGCCTCTTCAAACNTTAGAAGTTCTATTTTTAATAATCCTAGATTATTAAGNGTNGCCGATAATTCTGCTNTAAGATTAGATTTTTTTGCTTCTTCAATAGCTTTTAAATAAAATTTTTCTGAACCTAAAAAATCTCTCTCCCTAAAAGATTGCATACCTTTTTTATTTATACTTAGCCATTTACTATTATCAGCTGCATAAGAATAATTTACAGAAACAAGTNTAGAAAAAAGACAATATATAATAAATATATATTTATTTAAAATTTTCATTTTTATAAGAAGTCCATTCATTTAAAATTTCTCTTGGCTTAGCTTTAAAAATATTTTTATAGTTTTTTNTAGGAGTAGTTAATTCTATAACATAACCATTAGGGTCTCTAAAATAAATAGATTTAATAAATCCATGATTAGATATTCCTCTTGTTTCTATATTATTATTTTTTCCNTTCTTAAAATANTCCAAAAGAATACTCTCTTCTACTTCTAAGGCGATATGAAGATCAAAATCATGCCAACGCTTATATTCAAATTTATCATTCAAAATTTCAAAAAAAGCTAACGAAGATGAGTCGCCTAAAGAATAAAATGTATGTAATACTTTTGTCTTTTTTCCAGTCATAGTTTCTGAAATTTCAAAAGCNTTAATTAAAGGAAGACCTAAAAAATCTTCATAAAATTTNCTAGTCTCNTCAGAGTCAATACATCTATATGCATTATGATGNAATTTTTTTAAATTTATCATTTAAAACATTCCTTTATATTNGATAATAAATAATAAAAGAAATTATAACTAATATATAATTTAAATATTTCAATTAACAATAAAAATGTTATCCACAAAATACTAGGGAGTGTGTTAGTAATAAATAAAATTACTATATATTGACATTTAGTAAAAAATATTTCACAGTAGATCGACTTAATAAACAAGGGGAGTTTTATATGTCACTAATAAATAGTATAAAAGGTACAATCGGTGCCTTAACTGAGTTAGCTATTATGCTACTAGCCCTCGCTATAGCAGCACAACTTCTAGTTGGTTCAGGTAACATGTCGTTTTTCGGAAGTGTAGTAACAAATGTTATTTCACTTGTAAATCAGCTTGGTAATGCTGGACTAGCCGGTTTAATTTCGGTTGGCATTATAATGTGGCTGTTCGGAAAAAAATAAAACTAGTNTNAAGTTATAAAAANNNNTTTNTTAACTTTNTNAGTTTATATGCGCTCTGTTTTTTAGTNATNTNATNTTAAANAATAGAGCGTATTATAAANAGGTCNCAGTATGGAAAACATTCTTAAAAAATACTCTACTCAAATTAGTNCACTTAGTAAATTTATATGGAAGTTATCCGAATTAGGTCTAGCAATATCAATAGCNGGACTAGTATTATTTTTGCTTTTAGGAGAAAGTTCTGGGACATTTCCAGTAAGTGTGGCAGAAAACTTTACTGAAATTGCAAATTCCTTAGGTCCAAAGGGAATATCTGCAATCTTGGCTGCAGCTGTATTTCTTCTAATTTCTAAAAGATTAATAGATAAAAAATAATAGATATTATTGACATCATAGATAAGTAAGTTTAANTATTCATCTAATTTAATTANNGGATAGTATTATGAAAGTTTTAAAATCTCTTAAAAGTGCAAAGCTACGCGATAAAGACTGTAAGGTTATAAAGCGCTTTGGAAAAACCTTTGTAATTAATAAAAAAAACCCACGCCTTAAAGCAAGACAAGGTTAAATTTTTTCATTCCGTAATTAATATTGCTCTAAAATCATTTACATTTGTATGTGTAGGACCTGTCTTTACTATATCNCCTAATTTATAAAAAAATGTATATGCGTCATTATTTTCTAAATATTCCTTAGGATTCATACCTTTACTGTAAGCGCGTTCTAATGTATCAGGATAAATTATTGCACCAGCGTTAGTCTCACTCCCATCAATTCCATCTGTGTCACATGCTATAGCATATACATTTTTAACTGAACCCAAAGCTATAGCTAATGAAAGTAAAAATTGCGTATTTCTCCCTCCTTTTCCGTTATTATTTTTTATTGTAACAGTCGTTTCTCCTCCAGATAAAATACATAACGGAGCTTTAGCAGGTTGCCCAAACTTTATAACTTGTTTCACAATTGCTGAATGTACTAGCCCAGCATCATTTGATTCTCCTTCGATTGAATCACTTAAAATAAGAGGATTAAAATTTTTATCTTTTGCAACTTTTGCAGCTTCTAAAAGAGCATTCTGTGGTCTAGCAATTAAATTAAATTTAGAATTATTAAATATTTTATTATTATTTTTTGGCGTTTCGTTGTTATCAGACTTTAATATTTTATAAATATTTTCAGAACAGTTAATATTATATTTATATAAAACATCTAATGCATCTTTATTACTAGTACTATCCGGATAAGTTGGGCCTGATGCTATAACTCCAAAATCATCTCCAGGAACATCACTTATAGCTAGAGTAATAATTTTTGCAGGATATGCAAAACTAGTCAATTGTCCTCCTTTAACATTAGACAAGTGTTTTCTAACAGAATTAATTTCAGATATTGTTGCTCCACATCTTAATAACTCATTCGTTAAATCTTGTTTCTCGTCTAAACTTATATTTTTTATTGGGGAGACTAATAATGATGAACCTCCACCTGAAATCAAAACTACAAGTAAGTCTTCTTGTTTAAGAGGTTTTATTAAATTAATTATATCACTTGTTGCATTTAAACCAGCCTTATCTGGAGTAGGATGTGAAGCTTCTATAATTTTAATATTCTGACATTTTCTTTTATGACCATATCTAGTAATAACTATTCCATTAAGATCACTATATCCTTTTTTTTTCCAAGCTATTTCAAAAGCTCTAGCCATTTCAGCAGATGCTTTTCCAGCGCCTATTACAACTGTTTTTCCAGACGGCTGACTATTGGGTATATATTTAGACATTAAATTTGCAGGATGAGAAATTGATACTGCTTCATCAAACATTTTTGTAAGAATTTTTTTTAAATGATTATTTTTCATTAGACTAATACTCTTATCTAATTATATCCTTATAAAGAAATAATTTATTTTAATATTTTTTGGTTACTAATGATCATTAATAATTTCGTAAAAATTAAAAAAAAACACCCTAAGCTTCCACTGCTATTTTGTTGTGATCATGCTTCAAATTTAATACCAAATCAATATAAAAAACTTGGCTTAAAGGAAAGAATTCTTAAAAGTCATATAGCATATGATATAGGAGCTCAAACATTAACTAGAAAACTATCAAGCATATTTAAAACTAATGCAGTGCTAGCAAAATATTCTAGACTTTTTATAGATTTGAACNGAGATAAAAATCATATAAATTTAATTACTGAGAAAAGTGATGGCATAGAAATCCCTGGAAATAAAAACCTACCNCAATCAGAAAAAATTTATAGAATAAATAATTTTCATCAAACTTATCATAACGAATTAAAATTAACTTTAAAAAATATGGATGAATTATTTTTCTGTAAAACTTCATTAATATGTATTCATTCATTTACATCATCATTACAGAATAAAATAAAACGTCCTTGGGAAATTGGCTTACTATATAAAGATGACAAAAGTTTGTACAAACCAATAAATCGATATCTGAATAATAATTCAAATTATAAAATTGGAAAAAATAAACCATACAGTGGATATGAAGATGTTAATTATACAATGACCTATCATGGAGAACTAGATAAGAGACCTTTTATATCAATAGAAATAAGAAATGACATCTTTTCAAGAAATAATTACTCTAAAATAGAGGAGCTATCTATTAAAATTAGTCAGGCCATTTATTATGCGCAAATTAAACTTGGTTCACCATATAATAATTTTGCAAAAAATCTTAACTTATCTTAAAATAATTATTATTGGAGAATAAATTATGGATGAGAATATAAAAGAAAAAATTGAAGCTGCAACTTTCAGAAGACTATTAAAACATTTTCAAGAAAATCCTAATATTCAAAATATAGATTTAATGGAATTAGCAGATTTCTGTAGAAATTGTATATCAAAATGGTACTCCGAAGAGTCTTCTAAAAATGGAATTAGTGTGGACTATGATAATGCTAGAGAGTTAGTTTATGGAATGCCTTATAAAGATTGGAAAGAAAAACATCAAGCAGAACAATCTAGTGAAAGAATAGAAAAGTTAAATAGTAAATTTCATAANCATTAATTAATTTAAATTATGATAACTCTTAAACCATTCAATGAACCTAGGAATACCTTCAACTAATTTAGTTTTAGGTATAAAATTATAATCGGCTTGTATATCTTTAATATCTGCATAAGTATTTGCGACATCACCTTTCTGAAGAGGCTTCATTATTTTAATTGCTTTTTTACCTAAATTTTCTTCTATTAATGTAATAAAATTTAATAAGTTTTCTGGTTTATTATTTCCAATATTATAAACCTTAGAAAAGCTCTCATTACTATCGTCTTNACAAGAATCTAATATAGATATTGTTCCATTTATTATATCATCAATATAAGTAAAATCCCTTTCCATATTTCCATTATTAAAGACCTCTATTGGTTCGTCATTTATTATTTTTTTAGTAAAAATCCAAGTTGCCATATCTGGCCTTCCCCATGGACCGTAAACAGTAAAAAATCTAAGTCCTATAGTATTTATTCCATACAAATGATTATAAGTGTATGACATTAATTCATCTGACCTTTTAGTAGCTGCATAAAGAGAAACCGGGCTATCAACTCTGTCACTAACAGAAAAAGGAACTTTAGTATTTCCTCCATAAACAGAAGAGGAAGAAGCATAAACTATNTTTTTGATCTCATAATTCCTACATATTTCTAACATATTTAGATGACCAACAATATTGCTTTTAATATACTCCATAGGGGCTTCTAAAGAATATCTAACTCCAGCTTGTGCCGCTAAATGACAAATTTTAGACACTTTATGTTTTTTAATTATTTTTTCTAAATCTGAATAATTAGAGATATCAACTTTTTCAAAAATAAAGTTTTTATACTTTTTTAAAATATTTAACCTGTCATATTTTAAATTAACATCATAATAATCAGATATATTATCAATTCCTAATATTTTATCTCCTCTAGTNAGAAGATTTCTAGCCAAATGAGAGCCTATAAACCCAGCTATTCCAGTTATTAGTATTGTCATATCTAAATAATATTTCCTAATTGTTACTTATACACTATATTTAATATAAACAATTTTAAACTCTTATGATAAATTTGTTTTTAAAATATTTAAAAATAGTATATAATACAATAGCTTTTTACTTTAACATAAATTGCATGACTGAGATGCAATAAAAACAGTTTTATTAATTTAATATATAAGATTATATAATATGGGATTATATAATATGAAATTAAAATCTAAAAAAATTACTTTAGACGATAAATACACCTTAGAANAAGGTAGAGTTTATATTACTGGTACTCAAGCACTAGTTAGACTNCCTATTATTCAAAGACAAAANGATAAAAGTCAAAATTTAAATACTGCTGCTTTCATATCAGGTTATAGAGGTTCACCTCTNGGTATGTATGATAAATCTCTATGGACAGCTAAAAAGTTTTTAAAGAATAATGACATAAACTTTGAATCTGGTCTTAATGAAGATTTAGCTGCTACAGCAGTATGGGGCTCTCAACAATCAGGACTAATATCTAAAAGTAAAAAGGATGGAGTATTTGGAATTTGGTATGGAAAAGGACCAGGNGTAGATAGNTCTGGAGATGCATTCAAACANGCAAATTCNGCAGGAACAAGTCCNNATGGNGGAGTNTTAGCTCTTCTTGGAGATGANCANACTGCAAAATCTTCAACTTTAGCNCATCAGAGTGAATATGCAATGGTTGATGCCCAAATACCAGTTCTTAACCCATCAAATGTTCAAGAACTTCTGGATTATGGTTTAATAGGAATAGCATTATCTAGATATGCTGGAGTGTGGGTTTCAATGAAATGTGTGACCGCAACAATGGATAGCTCTGCTTCAGTAAATATAGATTTAGAAAGAATAAAAATTAATACTCCTGAATATGCTATACAAGAAGAAGGCGTTCATATTAGGTGGCCAGATGATGTTCTTGGGCAAGAGACTCGTTTAAATAAAATTAAAATACCTGCAGTTAAAGCTTTTGTAAAAGCTAATAAAATNAATCAGAGTATTTGGNCAAAAGGCAAAAAAAATATTGGAATTGTTGCTACTGGAAAAGGGTATGCGGAAGTTAGACAGGCTTTATCAGATCTTGGAATTGATGAAGAATACGCGAGTCAAATTGGATTACATTTATTTAAAGTAGGCATGCCTTGGCCATTAGAAGAAACATCNATTATTGAATTTTGTGAAAATATGAATGAAGTACTTGTTTTTGAAGAAAAAAGACCTTTAGTTGAAGATCAAATTAAAGAAATATTATTTAATAAAACTAACAGACCAAAAAAAAATTATAGGTAAAAGAGATGAAGATGGCAAAGAACTTATTTCTTCTATTGGTGAACTTACACCAGACTTTGTTTCNGAAATAATAGCTGAAAGAATAACTCTAAATTATAAAGATGAAAAACTATTAAAAAAATTAAGAATTATTAAGCAAAATGAGCCAGATACGACGGTTGTTCAAGGTATTGCAAATAGAACTCCTTATTTTTGCTCAGGTTGTCCACATAATAGTTCTACTAAAGTACCTGAAGGNAGTAAAGCAATGGCAGGNATAGGGTGCCATTTTATGGCAGCTTGGATGGACAGAGATACAGATCTTTTTACTCATATGGGCGGAGAAGGAGCTAATTGGATAGGAATGTCTGCTTTCGTTGAAGATAGCCATATATTCCAAAATATTGGAGATGGAACTTATACGCATTCAGGAATACTTGCTATACGAGCTTCTGTAGCTGCTAAAGTAAATATTACATATAAAATATTATTTAATGATGCGACTGCTATGACCGGTGGACAGCCTGCTGAAGGAGTTCCTACGCCATCAAGAATTTCTCATCAGTTATATGGGGAAGGCGTCAAAAGAATTGCAGTTGTTTCAGATGAGCCTGAAAAATATGGGTTAAATGCAAACTTTGCTGAAGGTACTACAATAAATCATAGAAGTGAGATAGATCAAGTTCAAAAAGAACTAAGATNATGGCCAGGAGTTACAGTTATGATTTATGATCAGACTTGTGCTACTGAAAAAAGAAGACGACGAAAAAGAGGATTGATGGAAGACCCAGATAAAAGAAGTTTTATAAATGATGCAGTATGTGAAGGTTGCGGAGATTGTTCTAAAACATCTAATTGTATTTCTATTGAACCACTGGAAACTAAATTCGGAAGAAAGCGAAAGGTAAACCAGTCAACATGTAATAAAGACTTTAGCTGTGTGGACGGTTTCTGTCCTTCTTTTGTAACTGTTCAAGGTGCTACCCCTAGAAAAAGAAAAATAACAGCTGCATCAGATCTNCCTATGGATATATTTAATAAATTACCTAAACCAANAGAAATAAACTTNGATAAACCATTTGATATAGTNGTCACTGGAATAGGTGGTACAGGTGTTGTAACTATAGGTGCACTTATTGGCATGGCATCTCATATGGAGAATAAAGGAGTAAGTGTTTTAGACCAAGTAGGAGTAGCTCAAAAAGGTGGAGCAGTTCTAAGCCATATNAGAGTTGCATCAACNCCTGAAAATATTCACTCTGTTAAAGTAGGAAAAACTAGTGCTGATTTAATATTGGGCTGTGATATGGTAGTAGTAACTACTTCTCCAGTTCGAGAGTTAATGAATATCAATAGTACTCATTCAATCATAAATGATCATGAAACTCCTGTTGCAGGTTTTGTTTTAGATCCAGACCATTCATTTGGGGGAAAAAGAATACGTCAAATTATTGAAAAATCATCTAAAGAAACTAACTTTATAAACGCAATTAAAATTGCTACTGCTATGTTTGGTGATTCTATAGCTTCAAATATGTTTATAACAGGTTATGCTCTTCAAAAAGGTTTTATNCCCGTTCTTCCTGAAAGTATGGAAGAAGCTATTAAACTAAATAATATTGCTGTAAATATGAATTTATCTGCCTTTAGATGGGGAAGAATGGCTGCTTATGATTATAAATATGTTGAGAAAGAAGCAGCCCCATTTATGAATAATATTGAAATAGATAAAGATGAATATGGTCTTAAAGAAATAATTAAAGATAGAAAAGGTTTTCTTAAAAATTATCAAAACAAACAATATTCAAATTCATATTTAGATTTTGTAAATAAAACCATCAAACAAGAAAATAAAATAGAAAAAGGTAAAGAAGATTTATCTATAGCAGTTGCAAAGTATTTATATAAACTAATGGCATATAAAGATGAATATGAAGTAGCAAGATTATATACTAATGGCGAATTTAAAGAAAAACTTCATAAAGCCTTTGAAGGTGATCTTAAATTAAAATTTCATGTTGCTCCTCCTTTATTTTCACCAAAGGATCCTAATACGGGCAAACTAAAAAAAATTACTTTAGGTTCTTGGATCTTGCCAGTATTTAAAATTTTATCAAAATTTAAATTTTTAAGAGGTACATTATTAGATCCTTTTGGAAAAACAAAAGAACGTAAAATGGAAAGATTTTTAATTAATCAATATATAAATGATATAAATAAAATTTTAAATGAATTAAATACAAAAAATATATCTTTAGCAGTTCAAATAGCTTCTATCCCAGAGATGATCAGGGGTTATGGGCATGTTAAGGAAGAAAACATGATTAAAGCTGAAATAAAAAGAAAAGAATTATTGGAGATATGGAACTCTAAAGAAGATAGTCCAGTTTCAGCAATTGCTGCAGAATAATTTATAAATCTATGATTAAAATATATTCGTAAATAAAATATAATTATGAGATTTATTCTATATGGACAAAAATAAACCTACTCTTTCTGGAAAAGTAAAAAGATATGCTAATGTCAGTAGCAAGATTACTAGTGCTACTGCAAAAATGGCTAGTAATAAGATAATTGGTAATAATGATATAAATAAAAATGCTGATATTATTTTAAATGCTTTAGGTGGCCTCAAAGGGCCATTAATGAAGGTGGCTCAATTATTATCTACTATACCAGATGCTCTTCCAAAAGAATATGCAGAAAAACTTCAAACACTTCAAGCTGAAGCCCCTTCCATGGGATGGTTTTTTGTTAAAAGAAGAATGGCTAATGAATTAGGAAAAGATTGGTTAAAAAAATTTGATACTTTTGAAAATGAAGCAAAAAATGCAGCGTCTTTAGGCCAAGTTCATAAAGCAACCATTAATGGCGAAGATTTAGCGTGTAAATTACAATACCCTGATATGGTATCTACAGTTGATGCAGACCTTAAACAATTAAAACTCATATTTTCTCTATATGGAACTTGGGATAAAACTATTAAAACTAAGGAGATTTATAATGAACTGTCAGAAAGACTCAAGGAAGAGTTAGACTATAAAAGAGAATTTAAAAATATGCTTTTATTTAATGAAATGCTTCATGACCAGAAATATATAAATATTCCTAAACCTATTAATAAATTATCTACAGATAGGCTTCTTACTATGAGTTGGCTTAATGGAAAGTCATTCATGAAATATAAAAACTCAAGTTCAGAGGTTAAAAATCATCTCGCACTTACATTATTTTATGCTTGGTATATTCCTTTTTATAAGTATGGCATTATTCATGGAGACCCTCACCCTGGAAATTACCAAGTTGATTGTTCAAATAAAAATAAACCTTCAATAAATTTACTAGATTTTGGATGTATTAGAGTTTTTCCAGCTAATTTTGTTAAAGGTGTTATTGATTTATATATTGCTATGAGAGACGATAACTATGATCTTGCTATTAAAGCATATAAGTCATGGGGATTTAATGACTTATCAAAAGATTTAATAAAAGTTTTAAATGTTTGGGCTTTATATATTTATGGACCTCTTTTAGAAAATAAAAAGAGACAAATTCAAGATCCAAATGCAAAACAAAATGGAAAAGAAGTTGCATCAAATGTCTATAAAGAATTAAAAAAATTAGGAGGTGTTGCTCCACCAAAAGAATTTGTACTTATAGATAGAGCTGCTGTAGGTCTTGGCTCAGTCTTTATGCATTTAAACGCTGAACTAAATTGGCATAAGATCATTGAGGAGTTGATTGAAAACTTTGATGAGACAGAATTACATAACAGACAAAAAAATATTATTAAAAAATTTAAGATATAATAGACTCAATTTTATTATTTTTTATAAATAGTGAAGCTTCATTGTAAGCTTTAGCTATAGATTCTTCACTACTGAATTTAGATTTCTTTAAAGTTTTATATGAATGATCACCATCTTCAATCCAAAATATATTATTATTCTTATGTATTTTATATTGTTTAACCTCATGAATGCTTCCAAATTTATCTCTTGTACCTTGTATAATCAAAATAGGAGGACCGCTTAATTGTAAACTTTCTAATCTTAGTTTATCTATTTTGTTAATAGGATGAAATGGATAACCAAATACTATGACACCATTCACATCAATTGACCTACTTACTATAGTTGAGACTCTTCCACCCATTGATTTACCNCCTAACCATATATTTTTGNTAGGGTATGTTTTTTTNACTTGAAAGTATAAATTTTTATAAAAAACACAAAGATCTATAATCTTATCTGGAAANGTATTCTTACCTATTCTTCTTTTTGCCATGTAAGGAAATTCAAACCTAATAGTAANTATACCATTTTTACTTAAACCTTTAACGATAGAATTCATAAATACAGAATCCATAGAAGCCCCTGCTCCATGAGCAAATAATAATACATTTTTTGCTTCTTTTGGACCATTTATAAGTATATTATCTAATTTCATAGATATTAAATATATTATTAATTANTAGGTTTTTCAATTTTTATCATGGAAGAGTTATTTAATTGGGTTTTTATTTTAGCTACAGGAATTATAGCTTGGCATGGGATTACCTATAAAGATAAAGAAGGTGAAAAAGATTTTGTTCGCCTTCTCTTTGGATGTATTGCATTAATATTTTTTATACGGGTATTTTTAGTGGATATATTAAAAGTAATTTAATTATTTTTCATAATTAATTTGTTCTTTATTAATATTATCAATTGATAATATTCTCTTATTTTCAGGTAGCAGCATCTGATCGTTCAAATATTTTAATCTATCCATAATTGTTGGTGGCTTTTCTCTTACATCATATAAAAGTCTATCAATCCAATGCATTCCCTCTGATAATTCTTTATCAAGTCTTAAAGCGGTACCATAATATTTGATAGCATTTATATAATCTTTCTTTCTATCATAAAGAACTCCTAAATTTGCATATGCTGGAGCAAATTCTTCATCAGTTTTTATTGCTAAATCAAAGTACTTCAAGGAATTTTCATAATCATTTAATTCCATATAAGATCTTGCTATACCTTCTATTATGTATACATCACTCTGATCATAACTAAAGGCCTTAAAATAATTCTCAAGAGAAGTATCATATCTTTTATCTTTAAAAGCAGTATTTCCACTAAGATAATATCTCATTTCTGGAGGCCTATTAATGAAATGGTCATATAAAAGCCAACCNGTAAATAATATAAATAATATNANACTAATTTTTACTAAAATNCTATAAATTGGNTCTGNATGTTTTACTTTCGATAACANCAAAATATACCTATTTCANATCTAAAATATTAATATTAAATAAACATGAAAATAGTAAAATTAAAATGATAGATATAAATCTTGATCTTTTTAACTGACCTGACTTTTCCATATTACTTAAATTTTTTCCTGTTTTTTTTTCAAGTCTCCTAACACTTAGAACAAATATTAATTTGTTAACAGGATAATATAGAAGCAATGTTAAGATAATAACACTCAATAAATAATAATTAAGCATTTAAAATTTATTACATACAGACTATTAGGAATTAGTCTGTATGTATTCCTCGTTATAATTAATTATCACCAATATCATCCGTTAAAGCATCAAAATCTTTAGGAGGAGTAGACATTTCCATCTTATAAGCAAGCATCCACATCATATAAACTCCTAATATCCAGAATAATATTTGCCAAGCCCAAATTGATGGAATACCAAATACCCAAGTGTTTGGGTCTAGAGGACTTCCAAATATCCAATTTCCAATAACTGCTCCTGGGCCAATTCCAAAGAAAAACCAAAGTAATGTTATAATTACAGCTGTTGGAATTAATCTCTTTTTTTCTTCAGATAATGAAGAATGTTCCCGAAGAAATGAATGAAACTTCATTTTATGCTCAGTATCAGATGTATTTTGAGTAAAATAGGATATTATTATTGCAAAGCCTAAATTAAATATTATACCCCAACCAGCTGAATGGATTGTTAGCGGCCATCTTCCCCAAGCTGTAATTCCAAAAACATCTCTTCCCATACTTTCTGTTAATGTAACAGCTATTAATCCAGCAATTAATCCCACTGTTACTCCTGCTCTAGTAAGAAAAGGCCACCAACATATAGCAATAAGTGAAGGCCACATTTGAAAACCATAAGCTACAGCTAATCCTCCTAGTAGAACTAATGCATCTTTAGATACTGTAGCTACTAATAATGCTGCTAAAACAATAAGCCCTACTCCAGACCTTCCTAAAATTTTCTGTAAATTATGGGAAGCGTTAGGCAATAAAAATCTTTTGACTAAATCTCTTGTAAGCATACCGCCAGCAGTTGACATATAAGCTGCACCTGTAGATTGCATAGCTGCTAGCGCACAAACTGATAGAAGACCTACTAACCAAGGAGCACTATCAGACATTAAATAAATTAGCTGAGGTACTAACATTCCCTGTTTTCCTGCTGTATCCATAATATCTTGGCCTTGTAAACCTGCACCCATAACATTATTAACTAATTCTGGGTGCGCCGCTAACATGACTGCATCTGCTCCTAAAAAGTGAGCGCCTATTCCTTGGATAGCAGTAAAACTCATTAAAATTAAACCAATACCAAATGCTGATGCCCATACTTGTTGTGGCGCAAATGGAACTGTACTTTTATTAGAAAAAGACCACATAGTAAATGCAGGAGCAGATTGAATTCCCATTAAAGCAAACATATAAGAAAGTATCATTATGCCTGTCCATGCCCCTCCTACAGCCTCTGCACCGCTTTTAACATATTGAATAACTCCTGGTATTGCAATATAATGGCTATAACCATCAGGAGTTAGTTTAGTATCGGTTTGAGATAATGCAGCTATTCCATCAAGTAATGTACCAAATCCGCCGATATTTATAAGAGCTATAGCTCCGATCACCATTATACCTCCAGCGAGAAGTATACATTGCATAGTGTCTACATAAGCAACAGCTCTTAAACCTCCAGTTGCTACATATAAGAAAACCACTGCCGATAAAGCCCACATTCCAACATTTACACTGAACATTCCATCAGTTAATACATTAAATAAAAAACCTGAAGCTCTTAATTGTATTCCTAAATAAGGCACTGAAAAAACTAAAGCTACTAATACAACTAAAATTCGTATGAAATCAGATCTAAAATAATCCGACAACATTTCTCCTGGAGTGATAAACCCAAACCTTTTTCCAAGCATCCATTGTCGCTTTAAAAACATTACTCCAGTAAAAGGAATTGTAATAGCGTAGAATGATGCATATGCATAGGGGAAGCCATCTCTATAAATTAGACCTGGATGCCCCATAAATGTCCATCCAGAGAAAGAAGTAGCAGTAGCAGCTAAAATAAATACCCATATAGATATCCCTCTTCCTGCTAAAAAGTAATCACTAGCAGTTTTTGCCTGCAGATGTCCTTTTATTCCCCAATAAACACAATAAGCCCAATATAGACCTACAAAAACTAATAACCAAATCACCTTGGCATCCATATGAATTCCTCCCANAAANATCATACTGATAAAAAAAATTTACAATGTAAATTAACCTTAATTAATATAATAAAGCAAATTATCTATAAAAAAATTTTGGTGGGCCCGGTAGGACTCGAACCTACGGCCAAACCGTTATGAGCGGTTTGCTCTAACCAACTGAGCTACGGGCCCCAAAGTTAACTATTTTTCATCTAAAAANCTTTTNAGNTTTCTTGATCTAGATGGATGTTTTAATTTACGTAAAGCTTTTGCTTCTATTTGTCTAATTCTTTCTCTAGTAACNGAAAATTGCTGACCAACTTCCTCTAGCGTATGATCAGTATTCATTCCAATGCCAAACCGCATTCTTAATACTCTNTCNTCACGAGGTGTTAAGGAAGCTAATATTNGAGTNGTTTGCTCTTTTAAATTTTCNTGAATAGCNGCATCTAAAGGAATAATTGCATTTGTATCATGAATAAAGTCACCCAAATGGCTATCTTCCTCATCGCCTACTGGTGTTTCTAAACTTATAGGCTCCTTTGCAATTTTCATAACTTTTCTTACTTTATCTAATGGCATTGCTAATTTTTCAGCTAGCTCTTCTGGTGTAGCCTCTCTGCCTATCTCATGTAAGATTTGGCGCGATGTTCTAACTAATTTATTTATTGTTTCTATCATATGAACAGGTATACGAATTGTTCTGGCTTGGTCAGCTATTGATCTTGTTATGGCTTGTCTAATCCACCAAGTAGCATANGTTGAAAATTTATAACCTCTCCTATATTCAAATTTATCAACAGCTTTCATTAAACCTATATTGCCTTCTTGAATTAAATCTAAAAACTGAAGACCTCTATTAGTATATTTTTTTGCAATTGATATTACTAGTCTTAAATTTGCCTCTATCATTTCTTTTTTTGCTTGTCCTGATTCNCTTTCNCCTCGCTCAATTGCTTTAACAAGAACTTTAAATTCAGAAACTCCTAAACTACAATATTCAACAATNGTTTTAATTTCTAACAATATTTCTTTAATTTGNGGTCTTTCACTCTTAACAAATTCTTTTATTGCTTTATCTTTATTCAAAGATAGTCTTCTNAGAAAATCNTTNNGAATTTCATTACCAGTATATAATTCTAAAAACTTGTCTCTTTTTATTTTATTTTTAGAAGCCAATCTTATAAGGCTTCCTTCTAGAAAAGATAACCTTTTATTTTTTCCATAAAGTTCATCAATTAATTCTTCAACTCTATTCGTATCTAGTCGCAACCCTCTCATAATATTAGAAATTTCTTGCTGAAGTTTATTAAACTTATTTTTATCAGAAATTTTAATTTCTTTACCCAATATTTGATTATTTATGGACTGCTCGCAATATTTATCCATAGACCTCGAATATTTGGATAATTGTTTAAAAGCTACAGAAATTTGTGGCTCAAGTATTTCTTCTAGNGCAGAAATTGAAGGCATTCCATCATGNTTTTCATTNTCCGAGTCAAAAGAATCTTCAGAATCANCNTGANCAGACTCACTTTTTTCATTGNTTGNTTCTTGNTTAACTTGTAATGTTGATGCAACTTTTGCATTAGCTAACGGGTTATTAACAGTNGCTCCATCTGGTCCGGAACCATAAGTAGCCTCTAAATCAATAACATCTCTAAGTATAATATTTTCTTTCTTNANNTCANNATTCCATTTAACTATATTTCTTAATGTTAATGGGTTTCTACTAATTCCTCTAAACATAAGGTCACGTCCAGCNTCTATTCTTTTNGCNATAGCTATTTCTCCTTCNCTAGATAGTAGCTCAACATTTCCCATTTCTCTTAAATACATTCTTACTGGATCATCTGTTCTTCCTAACTCATTTTCTTTAGGGTTTTCTTCTTTCACTAATTGATTTTTNTTTTCAGAATCTGCNTCATTTACATCTTCATCAGAATCAACTAAACTTATTCCTAAATCAGAAATAATAGCTTGGATATCTTCTATTTTTTCTATAGAAAGCTTTTGAGGGTTAAGCACTTTTTCTAATTCGGTATATGTTAAATATCCTTTTTCTTTTCCTTTAGAAATTAACTTTTTNACTTCAANCTCAATAATATTGGAACTCTGTTCTTCTGAGTTGTTATCTGANNTTTTATTAACAGTTTTACTTTTCTTANCCATGTTTATTTTTCTATTTATTACAATTTANTAGTGAGGTAGTATTATATATATATGTAATTATAATTTGTTTAACTATATATCAAGTAATTACTAGACAATACTATATTTATTTTTCTCTTTTTTTCCATACATTTTGTATATTTGCAGCTTCTAACCAACACTTTGCCACAAAATTTATATCTTCATTTTTTTTAACATACTCTGAAGTAAATTTGGCTATATTCCAATTACTTAATTTAAAAATATTACTAATTATCGAACTATATCTTATATCTTCTTTTAACTCAATAATATTTAAATCTGTTAAATCACCATTTTTTTTATATAAATCAAGTAATGCTAATCTTATCATCTCTAAGTCATTATTAGATAAAGTAAGTAATGCAAATTCTTCTTCTACTAATTTTAACAAATTNGGATTATTAAAAACAGACTCTATAAGGTTTTTTTCTCTAAGAGANGCATAAGATTTTTTATTTACCCTATCAGCATTCAATTTATCTAATTTACTATGGTTACTATTAATTTGATACTTCTGATTATTAGAATATTTATTTGAAAAAAAGTTATTATAATAAATATAGAATGATTTTTTATATTCTTTTTGTATTATTTTATCATTAATTAATGATATTTTTTTCTCCATAGATAATCTAAAAGACGCTCTTTTTTCCGGACTTTCTAAGTCCAAGTTTTTTATCTCACTATTCCAGAAAACTTTAAACATAGGTATTGCATTATTAATCAGATCTAGAATTTGATTTTTCTTACCTTGAGAAACTAAATTATCTGGATCTTTTCCATCCTCTAATAAAATAAATTTTAGTGACTTACCAGGTTTTAATATTTTCATGGCTATATTAAGAGTTCTTATAGCTGATCTATATCCAGCTTCATCACCATCCATAAATATTATTGGTTCATCTGATACTTTCCATAATAATATTAACTGCTCCTCTGATAAAGCTGTTCCTAATGGTGCAACTGCTCCATACACTCCTATATGATATAATGAAATAACATCTAAATATCCTTCTACCACAATAAAAGGTAATTTCTTCTTTTGAACATATTTTTTAGCTCTGTGAAAATTAAATAATAATTTTCTTTTTTTAAAAAGAATAGTATCTGGTGAATTGAGATATTTAGGTTCTAATCCATCCATAGACCTTCCTCCAAATGCAACTACTTCACCAATATGGTTATGAATAGGAAAAATTAATCTATTTCTAAAAAAATCATAATGTTGATTATTTTTATTAGATTTTCTAGCTAAGCCAGTTTGAATAATATTTTCATCAGAAAAATTTTTATCTTTTAGGTAAGCAATTAAACTTGCAGATATATTTTTGGCAAAACCAAGCTCGAAATAACTACTAGCCTTTAAAGATATTTTTCTCTTTTCAAGATAGTTTTTTACTTTATCTCCAGATGTGGAATTAAAATTAATTTTAAAATAATCTTTTGAAATTTCTAATATTTCTTTTAGCTTCAATTCTTCTTTACTTATTTTCTTATTTTTGAATGAGTAGTCCGAAATATTAATACCAGCTTCTGAAGCTAAGATTTTAATTGCCTCTTTAAAATCAATAGATTCCTTTTCCATAATAAAAGAAATTACATCTCCATGTGCACCACACCCAAAACAATGGTAAAAACCTTTATCATTACTTACTGTAAAAGAAGGTGTTTTTTCATTATGAAAAGGACAAAGCCCTATAAAGTCACTACCTTTTTTAGACAAATTTACTGTCTTGCTAATGACATCAGACAATAATACTTTATCATGAATTATATCAACTAAATTATCAGAAAAGGCCATACAATAATTAATTTACCTTTCTAAGCGTTTTCTTATCATTTGAGTAACATCAGCAAAATCACATCTTCCAGTGTAATCTTCCTTAATTTTAGATATTACTCTCCCTAAGTCTCGCAATGATTTTGCTTCTACAATACTTATGGAGTCGTCAATTACTTTATCTAACTCAATTTTTGTTAACATTTTAGGCATAAAAGTATTAATTATCTCTATTTCTTTAGATTCCGATTCTGCTAATTCATTTCTTCCTGCGTTTGTATATAATTCTGCTGCTTCATTCCTTTGTTTAATCAATTTCGCTAAAATTACTAAGATATTAGAATCTGAAATTTGATCTCCATTACCTTTTCTTCTTGCTTCTAGATCCCTGTCTTTTACAGCAGCTAATATTAGCCTTAATGTAGATACTTTAAGACTATCTTTAACTTTCATAGCTTCTGATAGCTCATTTTTAAACTTAGTTCTTAACACTTTTTTGTTCCTAATTATTAATAATTTTATATTACAATAAATTTAGAAGAATTTTAAATAATAATTATTACTTTTCTTGACCAAAATGTATGATTTGATTACTGTGGATTTCCAAGAGACAATTATTATTTTTACAAAAATTATTTTTTATGGAATTTTATTATAAAATGAAATCATCCAAACCGAAACTCTTGAGAGAACTAGTTAATAAAAAAAATGCATTATTAATATTAGAAAATGGTAATTTATATTGGGGAAATGGAATAGGAGCAAAAGGTAGAACAATTGGTGAGTTATGTTTTAACACCTCAATGACTGGATACCAAGAAATTATATCTGACCCATCTTACGCAGAACAAATTATTACTTTTACTTTTCCTCATATAGGTAATACTGGAACCAATATATATGATAATGAATCTACTGTGCCTGCAGCTAAGGGAATAATTTTAAAAGCTAATATGACTTCTGCCTCTAATTTTAGATCTGATTCTAGTCTTCAAGATTGGCTAATTAAAAATAATATTATTGGTATTCAAGGTATAGATACTAGATCTATTACCTCATTAATAAGAGAAAATGGATATGTTAATGGAATGATTATCAATGAAAGCTTTAATAAAAAAGATATTCAAAAAGCTCTTGCTTTAATTAAATCATGGCCTGGCTTAAAAGGAGCAGACTTAGCTTCTAAGGTAACATGTAAAAAAAAATATATTTGGAAAAATAAAAGCTATTATAACAAAAATTATTTTAATGTTAAACCAAAAATACATTCTTATAATAATAAAAAAAATGTAGTTGTTATAGACTTTGGTGTGAAACAAAATATTTTAAGAATGTTAGCGGATAGAAACTTTAATGTAATTGTTGTGCCTCTTAACATTTCATACAAAGATATTATGAAACTAAATCCAGATGGTATATTTTTATCAAATGGTCCTGGTGACCCTCAAGCAACAAGTAAGATCGTAAAAAGTTT